>NZ_JJML01000046.1 GCF_000775285.1 Neosynechococcus sphagnicola sy1
TATCGCGACTGCATACGATTTGGGCCGATGGCGGTTTTGACGGTAATCCATTCCTGATGTGGGTGATGGATGTTTGTCGGTGGATTGTGGAGGTTGTGCTGCGACCAGAGCAAACCAAAGGGTTCGTATTGCTGAAAAAAAGGTGGGTTGTTGAACGAACATTTGGCTGGCTCATGGGGTACCGTCGATTGGTTCGAGACTATGAGTTATGGCCAGAAACTTCGGAGACATTTATTTACCTGGCCATGATACGAATCATGGTGAGGCAGTTAGCATAAAATCTGACCCAGGAAGACTTTTAAAACATCCTCTTACAGCTTCGTTTTCATCGTGAGACATTCCTTTCCAAGGCGCGATCGCCCATCCAATTAATGCGCCCTCATCAGGGCTAACTTTCTCCAGTGCGATCGCCCCAAAACACCCCTATTCAAAACATCGTCGTAGGTTTATAACCGCCATCAAATTCCAGAGTTTTGGTCTAACATTCACTACAACGGACGCACGGGCGATCGCTCGTGGAGCTCGCCTAATGGTGCCCAATGGGGTGCGAGACTTCGCTGATCACCTTACTGCAAGGATTTCAGGACTGGTTTGATGCAGTTTGGATGCGTGGGTACTTACCTATCGCTATCTTCGAGACACTCCAGAACATCCGTCAAAGGAGCTATCGAGACTTTCAGGAAGGTACATGATGATTTTCCAGAAGGTTTACACAAAAGCACAATGCCCCTACCGAAGCCAATAGGGGCAAGAGCACTTCATCTACTGTTTCAAGTCAGCGAGAAATTTACCCTGGTCAACGCAAATAGAATCCAGTGTTCTGATAGCATCTTCCCGGTGTAACTCTGAGTTTGAGAGGGCATACAACAACACACGCAATCTGGATCTGAGATACTCCAAATCAAAGGAGTAGTTGGGTGTTTCAGCAGGCTTGGCTGGTTTGATAGCCCCCAATCGGTCTAACGCCGCGTTGCTGATTTGGTCATCTGAGGCTCTACGTTGCTCCCAGATTTGGATCAGGGCTTTCTGGGCATCCATCCAATTTGCTAGCAAATTCACGGCTATCGCGATAGTCCTTGGGGTTAATCAGCCATACATCTTTAGAGAGAGTTTGAAAAATTGATCCGGATGCTATCCCATCAGGATCACCCGATCAATCACGTGAATCACTCCGTTATCTGCCTCAATGTCAGCAGCCACAACGGTTGCATTCTTAACCTCAAACCCATCTGAGCAGTGAATCGGAATCGGAGACCCCTCCACGGAGGTCACACTCTCTAGTTTTGCCAGATCAGATTGCATCAATCGACCCGGCACCACATGGTAGGTGAGAATGCGTGTCAGTTGGGGAATATTTTGCACCAGGGTGGTGATGGTTCCAGGCGGCAATTTAGCAAAGGCTGAATCTGTGGGCGCAAAAACCGTGAACGGGCCAGGACTTTTCAAGGTTTCGACTAAGTTAGCTGCCTGAACAGCGGTCACAAGGGTTGTGAAGTTATCAGCAGCCACTGCAATCTCAACGATATCAGCCATGTGTTTTCCCCGCTGTACAACTACGTCTCCAGGGATCGTAGCTAATTTAATCGGACTTGGAAAATCCGTTTCAAACCCGATCGCTGAATCTGGAAAGTCCTAAAAATAGATATTCTACGCTAGTCCTGCACAAAGCAAGCCTCAGATTGACTGCTGTTAATCGCTGTCATTTTGTAATCCAATGATGGTAGTAGAATCCCACGGGCATGATTGTCAGTGGGAGGGGGACACCGGAGATCCAGGGTTGACATTCCCAGGCAAGGCTTTGAGAAACACCCGAATCAGTTGGTAGCCCCCAGCGTGCCCCAGGGTTTGGTAGTGTCCTGTTTGCAGCCCCATAGCTGCAAACCGTTGAGGTTGCGACAGGATCAAGACCGTTGTAGGAGTCGATTGACCCACGATTTGGCCCAGGTAACGGATCGCTCCCTTGTTGCTGCTGATGTATTTGACGGGCTGCTGGGTATAAAAAACCAGACTGGGTTTCTTGAATCCCACCATCACCAAGGGTTCCGCCGGACGTTGAACCTGGGTAATGACTTGGGCGAGTTGCCGCAGGGGCAGTTGCCGTTGGGAGTCGAGAAGGAAGAGGAGGGGCTGTACCGTTGCGGCCAAAAAGGTAAGAAAACCCAGCACCATCACCAACCACAGCCAGAAGGGACGCTGATATTTCAGGAAAACCCCAGCCAGCAAAGCCGTGCCAGATAAGATCAGACCCCCCCCTACTGAGAATGCCTGATTGCTGGAGAACTTGGGGAAAATCTGGGAGGGCTGGATCGGCACCCAAGAGTTGGGGACCGTAGCCCAACACGCCAGCCAACAGCAATAATAACGACACCGCAACCAAAGTGCTCCACTGGAAACTCCGCGACCCTGCGTCACCTGTCAGCTGTTGACTCCACCAGAGGGCGACCAGAATGGCAGCAGCGGGCATCAAGGGCAGAACATAACTGGGGAGTTTGGTAACAGCAATGGTAAAAAACAGAAACACCCCCAAAAACCAACAGAGGGCAAACAGGCCCAGTTGGGCGCTACGGGGTTGTTGTTGCCAATGATGACGCTGCCAGCCTCGGATCTGGGCGATCGCTCCAGGCAGATAGGGTGACCAAGGGGCAAAACCCCAGCAACACAATCACGAAATAAAAGTACCAGGGCGCTGCATGGCGGTTGACCACGCTGGTAAACCGTTCCAGGTTGTGATAGCCAAAGAAGGCTGCCAGATAGGCTTCGCCATGCTTCCAGGTAACCAAGAGATACCAGGGCAAACTGATCCCGGCAATCAGTACCCCCCCCATGGCAACTGCATTTCTCGCCATACCGCCCGCCCCTGTCCAACATAGAGGACAAAACTGCTAATAATCAGTCCGGGTAAGACAATCCCCACCGGGCCTTTGGTGAGAATTGCCAACGCTATGAGACCGTAGCAGGTGAAGTACCAACGCCGTTGAACAGGCGGACAATCAGCCTGGGCATAGCCACAGAAAAAGGCCAGCAGCGATCCATCCATACAGGCAGTCAGCAGCATGTCAGATACGCCTGTCCGGGCCCAAGTGATAAACAGCGGATTCAGGGTTAGGACGGTGGTGCCAATCCAGGCTACCAGCCAGGGTTGCAAGGGTTTGGGGACAGCGGCAGCGGCGGGTGAATCTGGAGGGGCAGTCATTGCAAATTGTCTGAGAGTGTACCCGAGCAGTGCGACGAGGGCGATCGCAGCCAGGGCAGAGGGCAGACGAGCAGCCCAGGTATTGACCCCCAAGCCTTGATAAGCGATCGCCATCAGCCAGTAAATCAGCGGTGGCTTGTCAAAGCGGGTTTGTCCATTGAAATAGGGGGTGAGCCAGTCCCCCGTCACCGTCATCTGGCGAGCCGCTTCGGCAAATAATGGCTCCGTCTCATCCACCAAACCAACGCTGCCCAAATTCCAGCAGAACGCCATCCCGCCGATGCCCACTACCCACAGCCCAAGAGCGACCCAGGCGATCGCGGGGTACTGCTCCCACAGCTTCCAGAACTGGGTATGGCTTTTTATGAACTTGAGTTTCATCAACCGCCTCAAACCTTAACCACGATTCCGTCTTACACTGTAGCGGCAAAGGCTACCGCTCCCAGATCTTGTCCTCCGTCAACTTTTAGGTGAGGGGTCAAGCGTTTTCCAGGGGTGATTTTTTGAGGGTTTTCACCCCCTGAAAAATTCTTACCAGACCCTTAGGGCTTGAAGATGAGTTGCCACTCCGACTGGTGGGGATTCCAGACCGGCATGGCCGTTGCCCCCACAACATAAGGACCCCAGTAAAGCCGGGAACCATCTTGGGCAAAGGCGACGAGAATATCCCCGCGTTTTACCCGCAGGGATCCCTCCGGTAAGGACAGCAACAATCCCTGACTACTGCCCTCTTCAGGAGCAAAGTCCCAATGGGCAGGAGGGTCATAGGGGGCAGGAGGACTGGCCGTTGCAGCAGCGGAGCGTTGGGCCAACAGTGCCAGTCGAATCGGATGGTCGGTTGGGTTACTGACGCGAAGTTTACCAGGAGGGGCAGGTGCCGTAGGGGATTGGGTAGCCTGGCTGAGCAGGGGACTGGCTGGGGTCACCCTAGGCTGGGGCGATGGTACCAACAGCTCCGGGTCATCCGGTACGGGATCAGCCCTGGGCATCGGAGTTTCGGTCACCGGAGTAATCCAGACATCAATCTGAAATCGCCCCAGCAACAGGAGTGTCAGACCTATCAATACCGTGATGCCAGCGATGGCGATGAGGGTTGGATATACTTTCGTCTTATCTGTGAGTTTGCCCTGAGCCACGTTTCGTTACCTACCCACCGGGCAGCGTATTGGGGATGGGAGCACCGGGGCAATCCGTCGTGATCTAGCGAGGCTGCACCCCGGAAATTTGCGAATTGCTAGAAGACATCGCTGATACTAGCGATGGTGCGGCAAGACTTGTGTTCCTATCGTTAGGATATCCTTTCGGTTATGGCATTGACACTATATTTAAAGGCATCTTCCCAGCCAAAATTATCCGATGCAAAACACCCGTCTCAATGGTTTAGTGGAGTCCATCGGCCAGCAAATAGGGCAACAGTTCCGTAACCCTTGGCGGCGTCTAGCCTTCTTGGTGATGAGTCTGCTGTTAGGGTTCTTTCTGGGAACTGCGATCTCCACCATCTCCGGCCAAACGGCGATCTGGGATATTTCTGCCGCAGCCCTGCTCGTAGTGATGACGGAAGTGATCAACCGCATCGTCTATGGGAAGGCTTGGCCTCACTCCCTACTGCTGGAAGGCCTCAATAGTGTCAAGATTGGCATTATGTATGGACTCTTTGTGGAAGCCTTCAAATTAGGCAGTTAAGCGGTTGCGCCGCCAAACCGCCTATGACTAGGCGTGAAATCCTTGCAGAAAGGTAATCAGTTTGGAAAAATGAATGCTGATTAGCTTAACCCCCTCGGAATCTGTCAAGCCTATTTTTAGGCATTGCAGACGCTCTAAAAATATGTTCCCATCCGGGTGCTTGGGATTTTTGCAACTGAATCCAATCAAAGTTGGCAAACCACTAGGGCGGCGTGATCTCGGGTGAGACAAATGGGGTACCCCAGGTTTCCCAGTTTTCTTGGTTAAAGGGGGATTTCCAACGGCGAATCAGACTGGCTTCTAACTGCTGGCGGGGACGGGGGGCGGCGGGAGCATCCCACCAAAATACCGTGTTAATGGCGGTTGGCATCTGATGCTGAAAATGTAAACTCTGGTAGTTGAGCACATAGCGCTTGCAGTCGTGATCCCCTTGCCAGCGGCGATGGGTACGGCAGGTTTCCCCAATGTAAAGAATCAGGGACACGGTTGAGTCCAGCACAAAATAAATGCAGGCATCTTGGGCGGAGCGATCGCTGGGCCACTGAAAGAAGAAGAAATTATGGAGTTCCAGGGTAAAGGGATCGATGTCTGCTGCTTCAACACGCGGATTAATGCTGTCAAAGAGGGTACCCTGCCGGAGAACTTGCTCCGTTCTCACCTGCTGCTGCGCCTGGGCGATCGCCGCTTTCCAACGCTGGAGTGCTGGCTGATCCATCTGCCAAGGGGGTTGTTGCGGTGGCAGGACAAAGCCCCGCATCTGGGCCTCAGAAAAGAGTAGGGGCTGTTGGGGGGCAGGTTCCACAGGGGGACTCCGGGGGAGAATCAGAGAAGCGAGTCTGGCATGAAAGGTCGGCGTCGTCGAGCCGCGAAGCTTGTGAGAGCAGCGAAGTGATGCCTGCTGCAAGCAGCAGGGATGTTCATTGTGATTGTGAAAGGCTCTGGAGGTTACTTCCTGTTCATCTAAATTTTTGGGGCATCTGGGCGATGGTCATTGGCGTAGCTGCTCCTCAGTTGCTAGATTGCCCTCTGACCATCGCAGCCATGCATCTAGATCAGCGGCACTGGAAAAGTCCAACAGTGCCTCACCCAGAGATTCCAGTTCGTTAAGAGCAAGGGCGCGGATTTGGGATTCGGTTGCAGGGGTGATCTGGCCAATGCGACGGTTGAGTTGACGCAAGACAAGATTTAACCCCTCTTCTTGACGGCCTTCTTGACGGCCTTCTTGACGGCCTTCTTGAAGAGCTTCTTCTCGCCACTCTTGATAAATCACTGATTGCTGCATGATGTCTCTCCGAAGCACCTGATTAATCACATCTGTTTCCAATAATAACCCCGCCAAAATCCCCGCAGCGGCTGCTACATTGCTTTGCACCCTGGTTTCTGAAATTGTCTCCACTTGCTGAGCAACCTGGCGTAGCGTCTCTGTTCTATCTAGGGTTTGAGTCAAGACAGCCAGCGGTAACAACCCCCTTGACTTCAGAAACAATTGAGTTGGTTGCTCCCAGAGGCGGATGACCTCAAATTCATGACGAGTCCCTGGAATTTCAAACACAGTTTGTTGCACTAATGCAGAATTGGAAGGGGTGAGATAAACCACCACCTGTCGCATTTGCTTTTTGGGAAACCGTCGAAAAACTCTCAGGCGATAATCCACCATTCTGAACCCCATGGTGGAATCCGGTTGGGTCTGAAATTCGATGTGGAGGATGACTTCATCTGAGTTGAGTAAAATCAGCGAGTCTGCACGAATCGGCTCGATCAAAAGTTCAGAAGGACTCAGTGAGGTGAGGGTAATCGGTTTCCCCAGCAGCCAGGATGCAAAATCTTCAGGAAAGCTCTCCGCCAGGAACTTACAAGTGTTATCAAACATGGAGCGATTTTAACAGATGACGAAGTTCATCCCTGGTGTTTACGATGGTCGCCCATGCACGCATCAAGGCTGGGCATTTGACCTCAGAACCCAAGCAGTCGAGTAACGAACTCGGATCGCCGAGAAAAATTGTTAAACATTTTACAAAATAGCTCCACCTCTGGAGAAAATAGCCTCAGGACTGAGGCTTGGAAGTCAGATCGCCGAGAAAAATTGTAAAACATTTTACAAAATAACTCGATGATTGGACTCTGGAACTCGGATCGCCGAGAAAAATTGTAAAATGTTTGACAAAATAGCTCCACCCTTGGAGAAAATAGCCCGATCGCTCCTCCAAAGAACTCAAATATCTCTGATGCAGCCCTATGAAAAGTAGTCTTGAGCAATACGGGAGGTTACTCTCGCGATCGCTATGGCAAGCATGGTCTATGTTTACCAGAAATATATTCATAATTGCCCAGAGGCTCAGGCAATACCGCACCACCGTTATGGGGTGATCTCAAAAACCCATGACACTGGCAACCTCAGCCAAAGTGGGTTCAACGCCCTGTTTGAATTGATTCATACAGTGTTGGATCGCACAATCAGGATCTTTCAGACCATTCCCCGTCAGCACACAGACAACGGTTGCCCCCGTCGGAATTTGCTCTTTCAGCTTCAACATGCCAGCCACCGAAGCGGCACTGGCAGGCTCACAGAAAATCCCTTCCCGAGCAGCCAACAAGCGGTAAGCTTCTAAGATCTCAGCATCGGTGACCGCCGTATAAGCACCCTGACTGGCTTCTTGCACTGCGATCGCCCGCTGCCAGTTCGCTGGGTTGCCAATTCGAATGGCCGTTGCCAGGGTTTCTGGATGACTAAAGGCGGTTCCGGTGACCAGGGGGGAAGCTCCCGCAGCTTGAAATCCCATCATCCGTGGGAGGAGATCGCAGCGTCCCTGCTGATGATATTCACAAAATCCCATCCAGTAAGCGGTGATATTCCCGGCATTGCCCACCGGGATGCACAACCAATCCGGGGCATCTCCCAAAACATCAACGACCTCGAAGGCGGCGGTTTTTTGCCCCTCCAATCGATAGGGGTTGACGGAGTTGACCAAGGTCACTGGGTAGGTAGCGGCCATCTCCCGGACAATTTCTAGGGCTTGGTCAAAATTGCCCCGAATTGCCAACACCTCAGCGCCATATAGCAGGGCTTGCGCCAACTTCCCTAGAGCCACATACCCGTCGGGAATCAGCACAAACGCCCGTAGACCACCCCGACGGGCATAGGCCGCCGCTGCTGCGGAGGTATTCCCGGTGCTGGCGCAGATCACCGCCTCTACTCCAGCTTCTTTGGCTTTAGAAATGGCGAGGGTCATCCCCCGATCTTTGAAGCTGCCCGTGGGATTGAGGCCATCGTATTTGACAAAAACTTGAACTTGGCGACCAATCTCTTGGGCGATCGCCGGAACTGGAATCAGGGGGGTATTGCCTTCATGCAGAGTGACAATCGGAGTCTGGTCACTGACGGGTAAATAGCTGCGATAGGCAGCAATTAATCCCGGCCAACCGTGAGCCTTCGAGGTCGAAGTGGGAACTTGGGAAGCAGAATAGGAAACCAGGGGCACAGTAGGTTAATGAGCAGCGGCTTGCAGGAGATTAACCTTCACCTTAGCTGGTTTTTGGACCGTTAAAAAAAGGCGGTGGTCAAAGACCCCTCTGCGAGCATCCCTGGGTTGATCACCTTTTGAGTCCAAATCAATTCATTCCAGGCAGACGCCCTGAACTCAGCCCCTGAGGATCTAGGCAAGCCCCTTACTCACAAGTCACCTCCTAAAGTGGGTAATTGGGCAGTCTGGGAATGCTTGTGTGTCTCAAAAGCGCTAACAATAGAATAGAAGAGGGTTGCCTACTGCTGACCACCTCTTGATCTCAGCGTTTAACCCCTTGTCTACCCAGGAGTTCCCCAGAGTGGTTACCCACGTTCCCCCCAGTACCTACGAACCTCGCACCCAAGATATTGCCAGAACATTGCTGGCTGCAACCCGTGAGCATCGATCCTTTTTGGCTCAGGTGCGGGATCAAATGCGCTGGGACGATAAATTACTCGCTTGGGCGATGGGCAATCCAAATTTACGGGTGCAACTCTTTCGCTTCATTGACTGCCTCCCCGCTCTCCATAGCAAAGCAGAGATTGCCCGCCACCTGCAGGAATATCTCGGAGATCCCACGGTCGAGCTACCCGCAGCCCTCAAAGCCATGCTCAACTTTGCCAACCCCGACTCGATGCCGGGGCAGTTGGCCGCGACAACGGTCTCTACGGCGGTGCAAACCCTGGCCCATAAATACATTGCTGGGGAAAACATTCAACAGGTGATCAAAACGGTCGAACGCCTGCGGCGGGAAAAAATGGCCTTCACCGTTGATCTGTTGGGGGAAGCGGTGATCACAGAAGGGGAAGCCCAAGCTTATTTAGAGAGTTATTTAGAGCTGATCAGTCAATTAACCACCGCCGCTAAAAACTGGACAACGATTCCGGCTATAGATCAGGCCGACTCAGAAGCAATTCCCAGGGTGCAGGTTTCGGTGAAGTTGACGGCCTTTTATTCCCAATTTGATCCCCTGGATGTTCAGGGGAGCCAAGCTCGGGTCAGCGATCGCATCCGGCTGCTGCTACGCCGTGCCCAAGGGATGGGGGCAGCGGTGCATTTTGATATGGAGCAGTACGCCTACAAAGATTTAACCCTGGCAATTCTAAAGCAAATCTTACTGGAGGATGAATTCCGCGATCGCACCGATATTGGCATTACCCTGCAAGCCTATCTGCGAGACAGTGAACAAGACCTGCAAGGTCTGATTACCTGGGTTCAGGAGCGGGGCCACCCCCTGACGGTGCGCCTGGTTAAGGGCGCTTACTGGGATCAGGAAACCATAAAGGCTAGCCAAAAACACTGGTCTCAGCCCGTTTTCAACCACAAGGCAGCCACGGATGCCAACTTTGAGCGGCTCACCCAGATGCTGCTGGAGCATCATCCCTACCTCTATGCTGCGATCGGGAGCCATAATGTGCGATCGCAGGCGAAGGCAATGGCGATCGCCGACAGCTTACAAATTCCCCATCGCCGGATTGAACTACAAGTGCTGTATGGCATGGCCGATCGACTGGCAAAGTCCCTGGTGGATCAGGGATATCGGGTGCGCGTCTACTGTCCCTACGGAGAATTGATTCCGGGGATGGCCTACCTGATCCGCCGCCTGTTAGAAAATACCGCCAACAGTTCCTTCCTGCGCCAAAGTCTGGAAGAACGCCCCCTAGAGGAATTACTGGCACCGCCCATTGTCCCCCCCGTTGCCGCTGACTCCGATATCCCGCCGACTGCGGGGGGATTTGTGAATGTGGCCGATCGGGACTATGCTGACCCCACCCAACGAGAGCCAGCCCTGGGGGCCATTCAACAGGTGCGACAGCAGTTGGGTAAAACCTATTGGCCCCTGATCAAAGGGGAATACCAAACCACCGCTGCCACCATTGACTCGGTGAATCCCTCTCACCCCAGCGAGGTGATCGGCAAGGTTGGACTGGTGAGCATCGATCAGGCAGAACATGCCCTACAAGCCGCCAAAGCCGCCTTTCCCAGTTGGCAGCGCACCCCCGTTGCCAAACGGGCGGGGATGCTACGGCAGGCGGCGGCGTTACTGCAACAGCGCCGCGATCAGTTAGCGGCTTGGATCGTGCTAGAAGTGGGTAAACCGCTCCAGGAGGCGGATGCAGAAGTCTCAGAAGCCATCGACTTCTGCCACTACTATGCCGATGAAATGGAACGGCTGCTGTCAGGCTACAACTACGATCTGCCTGGGGAAACCAACCATTACCATTACCAGCCACGGGGCATTGTGGTGGTGATTTCCCCCTGGAATTTCCCCCTAGCCATTCCCACTGGCATGGTGGTGGCCGCCCTGGTGGCGGGTAACTGCACCCTCTTGAAACCTGCCGAAACATCCTCTGTGATCACGGCGAAACTAACGGAAATTTTAGTGGAGTCGGGGATTCCCCGAGGAGTGTTTCAACATCTTCCCGGCAAAGGCTCCACGGTCGGTGCCTACTTGGTGAAGCATCCCAATGTCCACATGATTACCTTTACTGGCTCCCAGGCGGTTGGCTGTCGCATCTATGCGGAAGCGGCACTACTGCAACCAGGCCAGAAGCACTTGAAGCGAGTCGTGGCGGAGATGGGGGGCAAAAACGCCATCATTGTTGATGAAAGTGCCGATCTTGATCAAGCAGTCCAGGGGGTTGTCGACGCTGCTTTTAGCTATAGCGGTCAGAAGTGTTCTGCCTGTTCCAGGGTGATTGTGCTGGCTCCCATCTATGAAGTCTTCCTGAATCGCCTAGTCGAGGCTGCCCGATCGCTGAATGTGGGGGCTGCGGATCACCCCAGTACCCAGGTTGGCCCGGTGATTGACGCTAATGCCCGCGATCGCATTCGTGACTATATTGCGGCGGGTCGGGATGAAGCAACGGTTGCCCTGGAAATGTTAGCCCCAGACTCTGGCTATTTCATTGGCCCGATAATTTTTTCCGAGGTTCCTGCCGATGCCAAGGTTGCCCAAGAAGAAATTTTTGGCCCCGTGCTCTCGGTTCTGCGAGCGAACAGCTTTCCAGAGGCGATCGCTCTGGCAAACGACACCCCCTACGCGCTGACCGGGGGTCTATATTCCCGCACCCCTTCCCATATTCACCAGGCAGAGGTTGAGTTTGAAGTAGGTAACCTATACATCAATCGTGGCATCACCGGAGCGATTGTAGCTCGCCAGCCCTTTGGTGGCTTTAAGCTATCTGGGGTTGGCTCTAAAGCCGGTGGGCCAGACTATTTACTGCAATTCTTAGAGCCTCGGGTGATTACCGAGAATATCCAACGCCAAGGGTTTGCCCCTATTGAAGGAGCGGATTAAAGCAGGGAATCCCAAAGGCTAAAATACTCTTCGGCACTAATCACCTGGCCGTCTAGCATATCGTCCAGAAAATCCAGCACTGCCATTTCGGCAATGGTGCGGTTAACGTACCGTCGGCCTGCGAGGATGGCTTTCTGGGGAGAGGCATAGTGCCGCCAATCTGAAAAATGGTTTCCCTGGGTATCGCACCACTCGAAACAAAAGCTCCCCTTGCTCAGCCTCACGGCTAGGGCGTAGCCACGATAATTTTCCTGAATCAGGGCAGACATATTTAGCATAGGAGTACCGGGAACACGATGGTTCTAATATGACTCCCTACAACGACAGGGGCAGTGATTGCGAACACGGAGGGCAATGATTTACCGCACCTTTAGACAACTTTACAGAATCACCCCAACAGCTTTCAGGATCAGCGGTGAGTGTACTCCTGCGTTCTCTCCTATACCATGCCCAGTCAGGCATCTCCCACCGCAGCGGGGCGGGGAGTTAGTCATCCCTGGAATGCCTTGATTAGGCCAATAACTGATACTGATAAATCTCTGGTGGCGAGGCGAGGAAGTCAGCGCTTGCCAGAAAAGCTTGTTCTACATGGGCGGAGATGAGATGGGCATTTAATGCTGCCTCGCTGGCCCATGCCTCCACAAAGACAAACTGCGTAGGGTTAGCTGGACTTTGCCAGAGTTCATAGGCGAGACACCCAGATTCCTGGCGTGTCGGCTGAATCAACTCCAACAGCACTGCCTGGAGCGCCGCTTCCTTACCCGGACTAGCGACGATGTGGGCCAATACCCGAATCATTGACGATGACATCTGTAACCTTCCCTGGTGTTCAGTTTTTATCCACAAGACGGACTTTGAGGGGACTCAAACCTTCCGCATCCCCCGACGAATCGGATCAAATCCTGGCGGAAACTGGGTGGTGCTAGAGTAAATGGCTCCTTTGAGATTTGCTCCCAATAGGTTAACCCCCCGCAGATCGGCACCCTGGAGCTTGGTCTCTAGCAGATTGGCGCCTCGGAGATCCGCCCCAGTTAAGTTGGAACGGCGCAAACTGGCTCGGATCAGGGTTGCCCCTTCCAGATTGGCCTGCATCAGTTTGGCATCCCGGATATCGGCATCCTCAAGATTTGCCAGGGTGAGGGTGGCACGTTCTAGGTTGGCCCTATCTAAGTCCACTCGCTTGAAATTGACCGATGCCAGATTGGCCTGACTCAGATCCGCATTTTCTAGCTTGGCTTGACTCAGATCACACCCTGGACAACTGGCAGGATGGGTGGCTACTAGTTTTTGCAGACTAGCAATGTCTAGCCCCAAGGCAGGGTTGGGTTCTGAAAAATTTACCCACACCCCCGTCAGCCCGAGGACGATCACCAGCAGTATTGACCCACGCTTCTGTGCCATGGTTAGGGGTTAATCTATACTTAACTGCGATCGCGCGGCCTGCAAGGCCTGCCGTACCTGGGCAAACCCGGTTCCCCCATAGCTATTGCGGGCAGCCACGACCTGTCGGGGTTCAATGGCTTGGTAGATATCAGCCGCAAAGTCGGGGTGCAGGGCTTGCCATTCCTCCAGACTCAGATCCTTGAGCAGTTTTCCGGCTACCAGACAGGTACGCACCACTTTGCCTACCAAGTTATAGGCTTCTCGAAACGGGACGCCTTTAGCCGCCAAATAATCGGCGACATCGGTGGCGTTGGAGAAATCTTCCGCAACGGCCTCGGCGAGCCGCTCGGTTCGAAACACCAGTCCTTCCCGCAACAAAATCGTCATTGCTTCAAGACAGGACTGCACGGTTTTCACGGCATCAAAAATCGCTTCCTTATCTTCTTGCAGATCTTTGTTGTAAGCCAGGGGTAATCCCTTCATCAACACCAACAGCGCTTGCAAATGTCCTAAAACCCGTCCGGTTTTGCCACGGACTAATTCGGGTACGTCGGGGTTTTTCTTCTGCGGCATAATGCTGGAGCCCGTGGCACAGCTATCCGTGAGGGTCACAAAGCCAAATTCTTGGGAAGCCCAGAGAATCACCTCTTCTGAAAGGCGGCTGAGATGCACCATGATCAGACTCGCCGCACCCAGAAATTCAATCGCAAAGTCGCGATCGCTGACCCCATCGAGACTATTGGCATAGACCCCCCCAAACCCTAGCAACTGGGCTGTGTAGTGACGGTCAATGGGAAAGGTGGTACCCGCCAATGCCCCACATCCTAGGGGGGAAACATTCACCCGCTGATAGATTTCACCGAGGCGTTCCCAGTCCCGCTGAGCCATCTGTAAATAGGCCAAGAGGTGATGGGCTAAACTCACGGGCTGGGCTCGTTGCAAGTGGGTGTACCCAGGAATCAACGTTTCAACGTGTTGCTCAGCCAAGGTGAGCAAGATGCCCTGAAACGCTCGCAACTGATGGCGAATTTGGGTGATTTGTTCTCGCAGGTACAGGCGCGTGTCCGTTCCCACCTGGTCATTGCGAGATCGGGCGGTGTGCAGTTTTTTGCCGACTGACCCCACCAATTCCGTGAGTCGGCGTTCCACTGCAAAGTGAACATCCTCGGCATCAATTCCAGGTTGAAATTCCCCCTGACGGTACTCTTGGCGAATTTGCTCCAAACCAGCGACCAGCTGCGCTCCTTCATCTGGGGTAATAATCCCCGTGTGAGCTAGCATCTGGGCGTGAGCCTGGGAGCCAGTCAGATCGTACTCAATTAACTCCATATCAAAATGGATGCTGGCATTAAACCGGGCGATCGCAGGATGGAGAGCCGACTCAAAGCGTTGGCTCCAGGTGGATGCTGTGTTCATTGAGTTAGTTCTAAAAGGAGGTCAAGGACTTGAACAGGTAGCCCACAAAGATGCCGATCATCAAGGCCCAGACCTGACCTGACTGGACAAAGTGGTTAAAGCTTTTCTGGAAGTCGCCCATAATATCTTGGTTAAAGTTCCCGGAGGGAGTGTTTAACAATTCCCATGGCAGATGACTCAAGAAAAGGTTCAACGAGTGGCCATAGTCTGCGAAGCTAGGCAGCCAATGTAACATGGTTCAGGTTTCCGGAGAGAATTTCAATTCAGATATTACAGAAAATACCTCCGAAAACCTACTCCCTTGGGTTACGGTCAGATTTCCGTCGCCCGATCCCTCAGCACCCTCACAGTTTCAGGGAAAGCGATGATCCAGCAGTCCCCTTCCTGCTTTAGCCAAAGATGCTGCCGAAGAAGGCGATCGCTTCCTGGAGGGAGGCCACCAAGGCATCAATTTCAGCGGGGGTGTTATAGAAATAAAGGCTGGCCCGTGCCGTTGATTGTGCGCCTAAGTAGCGGTGGAGCGGTTGGGTACAGTGATGTCCGGCGCGAATTGCAATCCCTGATTGATCCAGAATCGTTGACAGGTCATGGGGATGCACGTCTCCGGCGGTAAAGGCCGCCAAGGCAGCTCTGCCCTCCCCGTTAGCATCTGGTTGGGGGCCATAGAGCCGTAAGGCCGGAATTTCCTGCAACCGTTGAAACAGATAGGTCGTGAGTTCCGCTTCATAGGCATGGATTTTGTCCATTCCCAGGGCGCTGAGGTAATCCACGGCGGCTCCGAGGGCGATCGCCTCGGCAATCGCAGGGGTGCCAGCTTCAAACTTGTGGGGTAAATCCGCATAGGTGGAATGATCGAGGAAAACATCGGCAATCATTTCCCCGCCTCCCAAGAAGGGCGGCATCGATCGCAGCAGCTCCAGCTTGCCGTAGAGAAAGCCAATACCCGTGGGGGCACACATTTTATGCCCCGAGGCCACCAACCAATCACAGTCGATGGCCTGCACATCCATGGGCATGTGGGGCAGACTCTGGCAGGCATCGATCAAGACCTTGGCTCCATACCTATGGGCGAGGGCAGTAATTTCGGCGATCGGGTTGACACAGCCCAGGGTATTCGAGACATGCACCACCGCCACCAGCTTGGTGCGATCGCACAGCAACGATCGGTAGTGGTCTAAATCGAAGGCTTCCGCTGGGGTCAGTTGGACAAACTTGAGGACGGCTCCGGTTTTTTGGGCAATGATCTGCCAGGGAACCAGGTTGCTATGGTGCTCCATCACCGACAGAATCACCTCATCCCCGGCTTGGAGATGGCTCAAGCCCCAGGCATAGGCCACCAGATTGATGGCTTCGGTGGCATTGCGGGTATAGACAATTTCTTGGTGGGAAGCGGCATGGACAAAGTGGGCGACCGTTTTCTCGGGCAGCTTCGTAGGCATCAGTGGCTCGGGCACTGAGAGTATGCACCCCCCCGATGCACATTGGCATTATCAAAGCGGTAATAGTGCAGGAGGGCATCCAGAACCTGCCGGGGCTTTTGGGAAGTCGCAGCATTGTCCAGATAAACCAGAGGCTTCCCGTTGACCTCCTGATGCAAGATCGGGAAATCAGCACGGACAGCAGCAGCAAGGGGTTTTTCTTGGATGAGGGTCATGGTAGGACAGTACAAGAGGCCAGGGGAAAGGTGCAACTTCAAACCAGTGGGGAGGTAGCCGTGGTCAACCGTTTGACCAAACGGTCACGCACAGAGGCGACAGGAATGCGATGGAAAATATCCACCGCAAAGGCATACACCAGTAAATCGCAGGCGGCCTCCCGATCTAAGCCCCGACTTTGGAGATAGAAAATCTCGTCATTGTCCAGCTGACTGACCGTGGCACCATGGGCACACTTGACGTTATCCGCCACAATTTCCAGTTGCGGTTTAGTGTCGATGCGGGCTCGGGGCGACAGCAGCAGATTCCGGCTCAATTGGGCCGCATCCGTCAGTTGGGCAGCCTTGGCGACACAGATTTTGCCATTGAAAACAGCATGGGCGCGATCGCCAACAATACACTTATGAACCTGCCGACTGGTGCAATGGGGCTGCAAATGGGCGATGGCACTGTGGGTATCCGCCACTTGCTGCCCGCTGATTTGGGTGAGCGCCTGAATCGTGGTTTCGGTCTGCTCCCCTCGGGAGAACACCTCCAAGTGATGGCGAGAAAGCTGGGCACCGAGGGTAATTGGATGCCCCCGGTAGTGAGACCCCCGCGCTTGAAACACCGCCGTCTTACCAACATGAAACCCCGTCAGCTGGTTTTGTTGTACCAGGACATGGTTGACCTGGGCACTGTCCGCCAGCCACAGTTCGGTAACGGCATTACTGAGGGTAGTTCCTGTCCCCACCGTTGCATACTCTTCCACCAGAGTGAGGCTACTACCGGGTTCTGCCACCACTAAACACCGGGGATGCAGAACTTCAGGGGTGGCCGTAGGAGCCGTGATCATCAGCAGGTGAATTGGCGCTGCGATCGCGACCTGCTTTGACACCCAAACCACGGCGGCATCGGTAAAGCTGGCGGTATTCAGCGCCGTGAAGACTTCCTCAGCTCCCTGCTGTTTGGCCAGAAAGTCGGGGAGATTTAGGGCGGTGGGTGCGGTGCCTAAGTTCCCAATCCACAGACCTGAGGGTAGATCGGCAATTGCCGATAGCTGGGGCGCAAATACCCCATTGACAAACACCAGACGATAACTGGGATCTTCTGTCAGCGTCAGCGCCGAGAGATCAGAGAGCGTGACGGTCGGAGGTGGGGAACTGACAGCAAAGTTGACTTGAAGCAACGCTGACAGATCGGTAAAGCGCCAGTCTTCATCCTGCGGGGAGGGCATGGCTTGTTCTTGAACCAGCGCCGTCGCCCGGTTGCGCACCTGAGTCAGCCAGTCAGCGGGGGAGGCCAACTCTTGGCGCAAACTCAAGAGTTGATTGAGATAAGCCGCCCGCACCCCTGAGGAGGATGAACGTTCCGAGGCATCTGAGTTGACAATCTGAGAAACCTGAATGGTCATCGCCCACTTACCTCGGCTGTTGCTGCTTCTGCTTCTTGTACCCAGGTGTATCCTCGGCTCTCGAGTTCCAGGGCCAGTTCCTTCGGCCCCGTGGTCACAATTCGTCCCCCCTCCATCACATGCACAAAGTCCGGCACGATATAGTCCAGTAACCGCTGATAGTGGGTAATCAGAATCGTCGCGTTATCAGCATGGGTGAGTTGATTCACCCCATGGGAAACAATTTTTAAAGCATCAATATCCAGCCCTGAATCGGTTTCATCCAAGATGGCTAGCTTCGGTTCCAAAAGCGCCATTTGTAAGATCTCATTGCGCTTTTTCTCGCCCCCCGAGAAACCTTCATTGACACTGCGACTGAGAAAACTGGGGTTCATCTTCACAACATCCAGCTTTTCCTGCACCAGATCATCAAAATCAAACCCATCGAGTTCATCCAAACCCAGATGCTTGCGACGGGCGTTACAGGCAACTCGCAAAAAATCTAGATTACTCACTCCTGGGATTTCCAAGGGATATTGAAACGCAAGAAAAATGCCCGCTCTCGCTCGCTCTTCTGGCTCCAGATCCAAGAGATTTTGCCCTTGAAAGAGAATCTCGCCCCCGGTAATCTCATAATCTGGGTGCCCCGCCAAGATCTTAGAAAAGGTACTCTTTCCAGAACCGTTGGGACCCATGATGGCATGGATTTCTCCGGCTTTGACTTCCAAATTCAGACCTTTGAGGATTTGCGTTCCCTCCACACTGGCGGTTAAATCTCGAACCGCTAGAATTACTGCACTATTTTCAACAATCACAACATACTCCTAACTGCAAATCCCAAACATAATGCCTATCAATTCCAAAATTTAGGGCAGATGCAGATCCTCCTAAAAACAAATTTTCCCAAGATTGGAATTGGACGGCTGTTGTTAGACTCAGCGGATCGCTTAGGAGCCAAATCACACCCAACAGCTTAACCAACACTGCCCTCAAGCTTCAGACTTAACAGGCGATCGGCCTCCACCGCAAATTCCATGGGCAACTGGTTAAACACATCTTTACAGAAGCCACTGATGATCATGGAAACAGCATCCTCAGCAGAGATGCCCCGCTGGGAGAAGTAAAACAGTTGGTCTTCGCCAATTTTCGATGTCGAGGCCTCATGCTCCACCCTGCCCCGGTGATTCTGCACCTGGATATAGGGGAAGGTATTGGCCTCAGCATTATCGCCAATCAGCATTGAGTCACACTGAGAGTAGTTCCGAGCACCGATTGCCTGGGGGGCAATTTTGACCAGTCCTCGATAGCTATTTTTGGAGTGTCCCGCTGAAATCCCCTTGGAAATGATGGTGCTGCGAGTATTTTTACCCACATGAATCATCTTCGTACCTGTATCCGCCTGCTGGTAATGGTTGGTGAGGGCAACGGAGTAAAATTCACCAACGGAGTTATCCCCCACCAAGACACAACTGGGATACTTCCAGGTGATTGCCGAACCTGTTTCCACCTGGGTCCAGGAAATTTTAGAATTCACTCCGGCACAGAGACCCCGCTTGGTGACAAAGTTATAGATTCCACCCTTACCATTGGCATCTCCGGCATACCAGTTTTGCACCGTGGAATACTTAATTTCCGCATTGTCTAAGGCAACCAATTCCACCACTGCGGCATGGAGTTGATTGGTGTCATACATGGGAGCCGTACAGCCTTCCAGATAAGAGACCTGGCTACCGGCCTCAGCAATGATCAGGGTGCGCTCAAACTGCCCGGTATCGCCACTGTTGATGCGGAAATAGGTAGACAACTCCATGGGACAGCGGGTGTCCTTGGGAATATAGACAAACGAGCCATCACTAAACACGGCGGAGTTCAAAGCAGCGTAATAGTTATCGCCAACGGGAACCACCCTGCCGAGGTATTGCTGGATCAGGTCGGGATATTCCTTCACCGCTTCTGAAATTGAGCAGAAAATCACCCCCTGTTCCGCCAGCTTCTCTTTGAAGGTAGTGGCAACGGAAACACTATCAAAAATGGCATCCACCGCTACATTGGTGAGCCGCTTTTGCTCAGACAAAGAAATTCCCAGCTTCTCAAAGGTTTCGAGCAGGGTCGGATCCACTTCATCCAGACTCTTTTTCTTTTCCTGTTGCTTTGGAGCTGAGTAGTAAACAATGTCCTGGTAGTCGATGGGGGGGTAACTCACATGGGGCCATGTTGGCTCCACCATCTTCAGCCAGTGACGATAGGCTTTGAGTCGGAACTCCAGCATAAAGGCTGGTTCTGATTTCTTGGCAGAGATCAAACGAATCACATCTTCATTCAACCCTCTGGGAATGGTATCGACTTCGATATCAGTGACGAAGCCATACTTGTAGGGTTGATTGACTAAGGTTTTAACCGTCGCACTCATGGGTGGGTTCTCTCTGTCCTTTTCAGGGGCGGGCGGGGGAGGATGGATCGGAAACTCAAGTCAGAATCTTAACCTTGGGCGGTGGTTGACCGGATTTGCTCAAAGCTAATCTGCTGCTGATCCCCAGCAAATTCATTGTCAGCGGTCAAGAACAACATACAGTGACACTCTCGGCGCTCCCGCATCGGCACACAGGGACAATTCCAGTAGGCGGCAGCCACCTCTGCTGCTTTGTCTTCATAATGGCGGCAGGGACACAAGGGAGCCCCTAACTCATCTTTGTGCTTCCCGAGCCCCTCAATGACCACCGCTGTAACGCCGAGATCAATGCAGAAGTAAGTGCCCGTGCGTTGGGCATAGGTCTCTGAGAAATGCCTCATGGCTTCAAGACTCTTGTCGGATGCTTGCGTTGATTGAGAGTGTATGTTCATTCGCAGGACGGCAGAATTAAAAGCTATATATAATTAAAGCAACAAAACTGTTGTTTAACTCCTGTTTTTAGGTTACTTTAGAAACAATAAAGTTGTCAAAGTCAAGGTTAAAGTTTCTTTCATTTGTGCCACACGACACAGGGATGCCTGAGGAGACAATGACCACCACACATCCATCCTCAACCAAGCAGGATATTCTGCAACACCTCCTGAAGCGAGGTCATGCCACGGCTCAGGAATTAGCGGAAGCGCTGGACATTAGCCCTCAGGCCATCCGCCGTCATCTCAGGGATCTGGAGGCGGAGGCGCTGCTGGTGCATCAGGTAACCCAGGTGGGCATGGGGCGACCCAACTATGTCTATCAACTCAGCCCTAAGGGGCGAGATCAGTTTCCCAACAGCTATAACGAGTTTGCGGTGTCGTTGCTGGATACCCTAAAAGCAACAGTGGGTCAAGAGCAATTTCGCTCCATTCTCCGGCAACAGTGGCAGCATAAGGCCATTGAGTATCGCCAGCAACTCGGCAATCGATCTTTGGGCGATCGCGTGGCGACGTTGGTTGCCCTGCGAAAGACAGAAGGCTACATGGCAGAGTGCTACGAATTAGAAATGCCAGCTGGGACGACAGAGGCGAGATTTATTCTGGTCGAACATAATTGTGCGATCGCCAATGTCGCGGAATCCTTTCCCAGTGTTTGCGGCCATGAACTGGAGATGTTTGCCACTGTGCTGCCAGACTGTACGGTAGAGCGCACCCACTGGATCATTGATGGTGAGCAACGCTGTGGATATCTGATTCAGGCCAAGTCAGGTAGTCAGTCTCCAATCACCTGAACGCCCCGTTTAGTGTCTAGGGAGCACCCTATTCCTGATCCAAGAGGATTCCCTAGGTGGGCACCTCTCAATTTCAGTAGCGTCGTCATCGGTTCCCACCAACTTTTGAGATTCCAGACGAAAAAATGTCAGTAGGACGATGGCAAACACTGAGCCTGAGGAGACGCTGGTCAAACCGACCATGCAGCCTAAGATGGCTCCAACTCCCAGGGTGAAACTACGGCCTCCCAGGGTCGTCAAGTCAAACTGAGGGGTTGTCGGTAGCTGCAATATGGGAACGAAATTTAACAACTGGAGCAAGCCCGTCACGGTGACCAACAAAATCATCAACTCGATCTCGGGTAACAGGATGATATTTAGGTTGAAGGTTCTCGTCTGCTGAATCAGATATAAAATCCCCACCCCTGTAAGGGCCCCAAGAACACTACCCAGAAATAACTATTTAACGACTGTTAGAGGATGTTTTAAAAGGGTAGGCTTTAGCCTCAAATACAACTCAGAGGCGCGATCGCAAACCCTGGAACCCTGATTCTCTCGTATTAGCTTCTAGGTAGCTAGGGTGGTGAAACACACCCTGAAAGACTTTTAAAACATCCTCTTAGATCTAATGAACTTATTATTTTTGTCTAAATTAGGATTGCTATCGTTCACTTATCATTATTCTTAGCCATGGGTTACTCCAATAACTCTGACATAAAATAAATAGGCACCATAATACAAAAAGTTCTCAAAGCAGTGGCACTGAATCTCTAAGGAGATGATAGCTGCCTCAAAGCTCGACCCAGTAAGGACTTAGGTCATTAGACTGTAAGCCAGTGAAGTGCATATCCAGAAAGGCTTTGCACTGCTTATCATCCTCTAGCAGTCTAAAGTGCTCCGCCCCTCAAATTAAGATCTCAGAAACTTCAAAGCGAAAGATTTAGATTTGGGTGATAATATTCTGCGATGCAAAATCTGCGAGGGAATTCAGTGATCCACTTCCCAGCCTTAACTCCTCAGCCAGCCCTGCCGCACATTGCTGATGATAACCGTCTACGGCTATTTTCTGGCTCTGCTAACGTTGCGCTCTCGCAGGAGGTGGCCCGCTACCTAGGGATGGATCTCGGACCTATGGTGCGAAAGCGATTTGCCGATGGCGAGTTGTATATCCAAATCCAAGAATCAATCCGAGGGTGCGATGTTTACCTGATTCAGCCCACTTGCAATCCGGTGAACGACCACCTGATGGAGTTACTGATTATGATCGATGCCTGTCGGCGAGCTTCAGCGCGTCAGATTACAGCAGTGCTGCCCTACTATGGCTACGCTCGCGCTGACCGCAAAACCGCGGGTCGGGAGTCGATTACTGCCAAATTGGTTGCCAATCTGATCACCGAAGCAGGGGCAAATCGCGTCTTAGCGATGGATCTGCACGCAGCTCAGATTCAAGGATATTTTGATATTCCCTTTGATCACGTTTATGGCTCCCCAGTGATTCTCAACTATTTGAGTCGCAAGGGGCTGAGTGATCTGGTTGTGGTGTCGCCCGATGTCGGTGGTGTCGCCCGTGCCCGTGCCTTTGCCAAAAAGCTGGGCGATGCGCCCTTGGCGATTATTGATAAGCGGCGGCAGGCTCACAATGTGGCAGAAGTCTTGAACGTGATTGGCGATGTGGCAGGTAAAACAGCCGTGCTCGTGGATGACATGATTGACACTGGTGGCACCATTGCCGCCGCCGCGCAGCTGCTGCGGAAAGAAGGAGCGAGGCAAGTCTATGCCTGTGCCACCCATGCCGTCCTTTCCTACCCAGCGGTTGAACGCCTCTCCAGTGGTGTATTTGAGGAAGTGATTGTGACGAACACCATTCCGGTGCGGGAGGACAACCACTTCCCCCAATTGACACTGTTGTCTGTGGCTAACTTGCTGGGTGAAACCATCTGGCGCATCCATGAAGATACCTCCGTTAGCAGCATGTTTCGGTAATTACTTTGCTTGGGGATACCCTTAGAATCGGAGTGGTTGTCCCACCACCAGGGTTGGGAATATTATCTGGAGCGCAACTATGGAACGCCCTAAACTCGTTGCTATCATCACTGGCGCAATTTCGCTAATTTTGGCGATCGCCTACTTAGTGATGGTGCAGTTGTTAGATTTTCGGGGGGAGATGATTCCCGCTCCTGTCGGCCTGTTATGGTCTCAACCCCGTCTCACCTTGGGGGCTGGGGTATGAAGCAATATCTGCAATTCTTCCATCGTCCCCTAGTCTCTGTACTGTTGGGGTGGCAATGCCTCACGGGTAGCCTAGGGTTGCTGGCATCCGCGCAAGCAGCGACCTTAGATGAGTTGCTCTCGGGTCGCACGGTGCCCCTCACCCTCAAGCTCAAGGACTTAAGCAATGACTGGCGACGGATGACGATTAGTAGTCAGGCCATGTCCAGTAACTTTGCCGAGATTCTGAGTGCGGTTCTCCCTGGTACTGCTGCGGGTGTTTATTACACCCACGGCCAAACGGTTATCGTCGGCAGTGAAACCTACTTAGTGGTCTATCGCATTCCCCTAGAGAAACCTGATTTGACCGCCTTGCTGCGGACTGGGGCTAATGCTCCTCCCTGCTCGACCACTCCCATAACGGCAGAAACCACCGTGGTGTTGTCGCTGCTCAATCTCCGGACGGTGAGCAGCTTCAATGAAGTGCAGCCGTTTAACCTCATCCAAGAACTGAAAACAGTCACCCCATCGAGTTTCTGTACTCGTCCTCCGAGCAGCAAGTGATCCAACTCAGGCTGATCTCCCATCCTTCCAGGTTGAGATCCGGAACCCAAGTTCATCCAGATCCACTCAGCTGCGCTCTCCCATCGGATCAGCCGAGGGTAGACCTGCTATTCTGCTGCAATATCGGGTAGGGGGCGGACTCTGCGAATCGGCAAGTTGGCAATCAAGGCCGTGGCTCGCTGGTTACTATCGAGTTCAAATTCCAACCCTTCCATGTCCAGTTCCACATAGCGGGAGACAACGGCCAGAATCTCTGTGCGCATGGATTCAATCATTTGCGGCGTCAGGTCGGCCCGATCGTGGGCAATCACTAACTTAAGCCGGCGCTTGACCTGTTCACGGCTATTACTATTGCTAGATCGAGGAAACAGGCGTTCGAGCAGTTCGGTAATCATGAACCTGTAGGAATAGAGGCTAGAGAATCTTCGTGGTCAACAGTTTGCGGAGACGGGAAAACATAGTTGCCTGAGCAGCGTTGAGATCTAGGAAATCGACCTTTTCACCTTCTAGACGTCGGGCAATGTTGTCGAAAGCAGCCCCTGCTAGGGATGGCGTGTCTGAGAGGACAAGGGGTTCCCCTCGGTTGGTGGAAACAATCACCCGTTCATCGTCGGGAACCACCCCAATGAGGGGGATGGCCAGAATTTCCTGCACATCCTTAACGGACATCATGTTGTTGGCCTCCACCATGGCAGGGCGAATACGGTTGAGAATCAGGTGAATGCGCTTGACATTACACGCTTCTAACAGCCCCACGACTCGGTCAGCATCCCGAACCGCAGCAATTTCTGGGGTGGTGACAATCAGTGCTTCTTGAGCCGCCGCGATCGCATTTTGAAATCCTCGTTCAATTCCTGCCGGGCTATCCACCAAAACATATTGATATTTTTGTGCTAACGCCTGGATCAACTGCCGCATCTGCTCCGGCGAAATCGCCTCTTTCATGCGGTTTTGGGCGGCAGGGAGTAAGGCCAGTCCTTGCTGCCGTTTATCCCGCACCAGAGCTTGCTCTAGACGACATTCTCCTGCCAAGACCTCGACCGCAGTATAAACCACCCGATTTTCCAGACCCAAGAGCAAATCCAGATTTCTTAAACCAAAATCGGCATCGACGACCGCCACCTGGCGACCGCGCTTTGCTAGAGCCATCCCCAGATTGGCAGTGGTAGTAGTTTTACCCACCCCTCCCTTACCAGAGGTAATCACGATAATACGACTCATGGAACAATCAAGCTCACAGGTAGACAGCGGATGGACAAATCACGTTCAG
This sequence comes from Neosynechococcus sphagnicola sy1, assembly GCF_000775285.1. Taxonomy (NCBI): domain Bacteria; kingdom Bacillati; phylum Cyanobacteriota; class Cyanophyceae; order Neosynechococcales; family Neosynechococcaceae; genus Neosynechococcus; species Neosynechococcus sphagnicola. The sequence continues at coordinate 25,202 of NZ_JJML01000046.1, forward strand.
GATACTTCAGTATCGGTCAGCTGGGCTGGAATCGGAAGTGTTTGGTAGGAAAATCCGTAGCCTGGGTAATGCGGATACCGTCTGGGGCTGCATAGGCAACTTCTGGGAAGTACTGATCGGGCTGGGTTGCGGGGGCTCTAGCAACGTAATCGGCAATCCGAATTTGAGTGGGTTCCATCTGTAAGGCCATAATTAAACAGCTGGCATTTCCCCTGGCTCCGGCGTGGGCGACCCCCCGCAGTCGTCCCCATACCAAGATATCTCCATCGGCAATGACGCTACTACCGGGGTTGATGTCTCCGAGTACCACCACCGTGCCAGCATGACGAATTTCTACCCCAGAGCGGAGGGTGGTCTGGAGGTACAGGGGGTCAGCCAGGGCTAACCCTGGCTCTGGAGTGGTTGGGTTCAAGGTGCCCAGGGTACTAATGCTTGGCAGTTGCTGTTCTACCCCATATCCAGCGGTGGCGGCGACGACTGCGGTTTGCCGACGACTGGTATAAACTCGTTGCAGGGTTAATTGCACCTCCGCTAGGGCATCGGCGATCGCCTGCAACTGCCGCCCATCCAACAAGCGATCGTGGGCCACCAAATGCACCATGGTCTGGGGCTGCCAAAATCGTTCTCCTGCACTTAATTGTTGTTTCAGCTGCTGCCAGAGTTCTAGCCAGGTGAGTTCTAGGCCATTGCCCTCAGCAGCAGATTGAGGGGCAATGGACGGTGGCTTCTCTACCTCTGGCGGCAACAGCAGCAATAGTTGTCCGGCTTCCGTTTTAAATCGAACTTGTAGGGTTCCCACCCCTCAAAGGTCTGGAGTGGGGCAATGGCATCTGTAGCGGTAAGGGAGCGTTCGGACGTCATGGAAGATAGGAGCAACACTGCCTTATCTTAATCTGCCCACTGACGTGGATGGGATAGTATGGGGTCTCAATTGCAGCTGCTGGATCTGAGTCCTCGTGGTCAATGGCGTCACTCCTCTGGTGCGGATGTTGCCAACTTCGCCGCCATCATTTGCTCCACCACCGCTGGCATCTTCAACTGGGCTTGCCATCCCAATTGCTGGTGGGCTTTGGCGGGATTGCCCTGACCGATTTCAATATCTGTGAGGCGCAGGAAGGTGGGATCGAGCACCACATAGGGATGCCAGTCTAAATTCACCACGGCAAAAGCTGTTGCCAGGAATGCTTCTAGGGTATGGCTTTGCCCGGTTGCAATCACATAGTCCTCAGCGTCGGGTTGCTGCAACATCAAGTACATCGCCTGGACATACTCCGGTGCCCAGCCCCAATCCCGGCGAATAGCAATGTTTCCCAGGTGGAGTTTTTCCGGGCTTCCCTGGGCAATGCGACAGGCAGCTGCAACAATTTTTTGGGTCACAAACCGTTCCGGACGTAGGGGAGACTCATGGTTATAGAGCAGCCCCGAGCAGGCAAAGAGCCCATAGGCTTCACGGTAGTTAGCGACCTCCCAAAACGCAGCGGCCTTGGCAACGGCGTAGGGGCTGCGGGGACGAAAGGGCGTGGTCTCATCCGCGGCGATCGCCGAGTTACCAAAACACTCACTGGAACCAGCGTTATAAAGTTTGATCGGGGCTTGGGTAAACCGAATTGCCTCTAAGAGGTTGAGGGTTCCCGTGGCAATACTTTCCAGGGTTTCCACTGGCTGTTCAAAGGACAGCCCCACGGAACTCTGACCCGCCAGATTATACACTTCCTGGGGTTGAACCCGCATCAACACCTGGAGAACGCTGCGAAAGTCAATCAGGGACATGGACGCCAGCTTCACCTGCTCCCGAATGCCTAAACGGTGCAGGTTCGTAAAGCTCGACATCTGGGCATCCCTTGAGGTACCCCAAACCTCATAGCCTTGACTCAGCAGCAATTGGGCGAGATAGGCTCCATCCTGCCCTGAAATACCACAGATCAATGCTTTGTTCATGCCCACCTCACCGATGCTGCTGCCATCGTTAGACCTGGTATGCTCCTGGGAGTAACCTTGGGTTTCACTGCAGTTGTGCCCTATTTTGTCATGAAGAGGTTCTTGACCCCTATCAAGTCCCGGCTGCCCCCCTGGCTTCGCAGGCTACTGGCGGGGGGATATTACTATGGGCATCATGCTGGGCAGTGGTTGCGGCTATGGCTAGACGGACGATCTGCCTCAACGGCCCCCGTTGTTTTTTACGGGAAAGAGATTCCTGCCTCGGGGGCGATCGCCCATGGCGGAGTGATTAAATTCCAGCGGATGCAGGCTCAATTTCCCAATACCTCGCGGCGCTTTAATCTGCTTTATCTGGTGAGTAGTAGTCTGCCAGAGGATGCTCGGCAACTGTTATGGCTGGCACGGCAAAAGGGGGCTAAATTTCTCTGGAATCAGAATGGAGTCGCCTATCCAGGGTGGCACGGCCCTGGCTGGGAAGCCACGAATCGTCCCTTGGCCACCCTATTACAAGCTGCAGATCATGTTTTTTACCAAAGCCAATTCTGTCAACGCTGCGCCGATCAATTTTTAGGCAACCCGACGGGTACCTGGGAAATCCTCTATAACGCCGTGGATACCCAGGTTTTCACCCCCGCCCCCACCGATCCCGATCCCCAGCATTTGGTGCTGTTGTTGGGGGGAACCCAGTACCAGTTTTATCGCTTGGCAACCGCATTAAACACCCTGGCGGTTTTGACCCAGAGCCGCAGAGATGTGAAGTTGCTGGTGACGGGGGCACTCTGCTGGACCACTGCCGCCATCGCCCAGCGGATGGCTGAGGAGTTAATCCAGCAGCTACAATTGGGCGATCGCGTTACCTTTCTGGGCGCGTATTCCCAACAACAGGCCCCGGAGATGCTGCGACAGGCTCATATCCTCCTCCACACCAAATACAATGACCCCTGTCCCGGCTTGGTGATCGAGGCGATGGCCTGTGGATTGCCCGTTGTCTACTCCCACAGTGGCGGGGTACCCGAACTGGTGGGAGACTCCGCCGGGACTGGTATTGCGGCTCCCTTGAGTTGGGATCAAGATCTGCCCCCCGATCCCCAGGCAATGGCGAGGGCCGTCCTCCAAGTCGCGGAGCGGCGTCAGGAGTATGCCACCGCCGCCCGTCAACGCGCCATTGAGTGCTTTGACCTCCGACCCTGGTTAGATCGCCACCGACAGGTTTTTCAGGAGCTACTGACCCGGTGAAACCAGCACTCAGGCAGGGATGGATCAAGTTTTTGGGGGCGCTTCCCTACGGCGGTGGGCGGTGGCTGTTGCGACTCTGGCTGGAAGCCATTGCCCAGAAGTCTCCCCCCGATTGCTCTGCGATCGCTGTTAGAACTGGAGTCCGATCTCAGCGCCCAGATCAATCAGGTGGCGATCCCCTATAACCACGGGGTGCATGTCAAACACCGTCTCATGGGCTATCACGATTTTTTTGTGCAGCGGTTACACCCCGGTGAACGGGTGTTGGATATTGGATGTGGCACCGGAGCCGTTGCCTACGATATGGCGGCGCGGGCAGGGGCGGTGGTGATGGGCATTGATTTAGAAGCGGAGCATATTGCCACCGCCCGTCGGTTGTTTTCCCATCCCAATCTGCGGTTTGTCCAAGGTAATGTCTTAACTGCGTTGCCCGACATCCCCTTTGATACCCTGGTAATTTCCAACATTCTCGAACATATCGAACAGCGGGTGACGTTTCTGAAAACCGTGCAAGCCCAGCTGCAACCTCACCGCTGGCTCGTGCGGGTACCAATGTACGATCGCGACTGGTTAGTGCCATTACGTCAGGAATTGGGACTTTTTCACTTCAGCGATCGCACTCACTTTACCGAATATACCCAGGCCAGTTTTGCCGCTGAAATGCAGGCAGCTGAACTCACCATTACCCATTTGCAGATTAATTGGGGGGAAATTTGGGCTGAGGTGCAGCGGCAATGAAACCAGAAACCGGGCTGCCCCTGGTCAGTGTGGTGATGGCGGTGTACAACGGCGAACGGTATCTGTCAGCAGCGATCGCCAGTATCCTCCACCAAACCTGGAAAAATTTTGAATTCATCATCATCAATGATGGCTCCACCGATGGTACGGCTCAGATCCTCGCGGCTTACCAGCAACAGGATCGGCGGGTGCAGGTTTATGACCAGACCAATCAAGGGCTGACGCGATCGCTGAATCGAGGGCTGCAACTCGCTCAAGGGGACTACATTGCCCGGATGGATGCCGATGATCTCAGTCTTCCCCGGCGGTTGGCACGACAGGTGCAGTTTATGGAAACTCATCCAGACATTGGCCTCTGTGGTAGTTGGATTCGCGGCCTAGGGGAGTCAGCGGGGGCGGTGAATCAATATCCCGTGGATCATGCCACCATTTGTGCCTGGTTATTGTTTGATTCTGCCTTTGCCCATCCGACGGTGATGCTGCGACGGCAGACTTTTGCAGCCCAGCAGTTAACCTACGACCCGACTTACCAATATTGTCAGGATTATGATTTGTGGCGACGCTGCTCCCGCCAAATCCAACTGGCGAATCTTCCAGAAATTTTGTTGCACTATCGCACCCATGGGCAACAGATGGGGCAAGTCTATAGTCAGACCCTGAGAGGCGCGGAAAATTATCGGGTTTATACGTCGCAGCTGACCCAGCTAGGTCTGCCGGTGACAGCAGCGGTTTTACAACTCCATCAGACCTTCCGATTGTTCGATGTTGCCATCGATCGAGATTTCCTGGAACAAGCCCATAACTGGCTGTGGACAATACATCTGGCCAATCAACAGACCCAGATCTATCAATCATCGGCTCTGGCTAAGGTTCTCGGCCATCGCTGGTTTGGGCTGTGCTATCGAGCTACCCATCTAGGATCTGAGATTTGGCAACGGTTCTGGCAATCTCCCCTGAGTCAGATGGCTCCATTAAGCGGGGAGCAAACCCTCAAGTTTGCCCTTAAATCTCATCTTTCCCATGGCACCACTAGGCGTTTGAACCCCTAGGGATGAAGAGCCTAGTGGCTGACCTCGTGGCAATAGACCTTTTGCGGGAATAGGGAGAAGGTGGATAGAAGTAGTCCAGTAGATAGTAGTTCTCACCCGTCAAGGATTGTCGATGCCCCAACCGCCATTTCCCGACTTCTACCCCCCACGCCGCCATGCCTGGTTTGTCTATCTTGTCCAGCAGATCGCTGCGCTAGTGGGACACTGGCACTATCGATTTCATCTTGTGACACCGCCCGAGGGTTTGGAACGGTTGCGATCGCTGCGCCATCAGCGTCTTTTGCTCCTGCCAAATCATCCGACGTTTCATGATCCGGCTGCTATCTTTGTCCTTTCAGCCCGTCTGGGGTTCCCCTGTTATTACCTCTCAGCCCATGAACCCTTTCGTAGTAGTCTCGGGGTTTGGTTGCAACGACTCGGAGGGTACTCCATTCGCCGGGGGATGGCAGATCGTGCCAGTATTGCCCAGACGCTAGAACTACTGACTCAACCCACTTGTAAACTGGTGATTTTTGCTGAGGGCGGCTGTTCCTTTCAAAATGATACCGTTATGCCCTTTCGCTCCGGAGCCATCCAGATGGCATTTCAGGCAATGCAGCGGTTGGTGAGGCAAGGCCAGCCCCTCCCCGATCTCTATGCCGTTCCCATCAGTCTCAAGTATCGATATACCCAAGACATGACAGCGGTAATTGATCAGTCGTTGATCGCCCTGGAGCAGGCATTGTATCTCACAGCTAAGGGCGATTTCTATGAACGATTGCGGGCGGTGGCAGCACAAATACTCTTGGTTTGTGAGCAAAACTATGGCTTAGCGAATGCCTTAGATCTGGAAAATTGGGATTGGGATCAGCGGGTTGCCAGACTCAAAACCTATATTTTGGAGGGCTGTGAACATCAGTTAGGGTTGACGGCAACTCTGGGAGAGTGCGATCGCGATCGCACCTACCGCATTCAAGCAGCCCTCGCAGACTGGAATCCCCCCCACAATGTTGAGGTGCAGTGGACACCCACCGCGATCGCTAAGGCTGCATCCCGCGTGCTCAACTTTGATGCCATTTACGATGGTTATGTCGCTGCAAATCCCACCCCGGAACGTTTTCTCGATACCCTGATCCGCTTTGAGCGGGAAGTCTTCAACATTGATCAACCTCGACCCAAGGGGCAGCGTCAGGTCTGCTTGCACATCGCCGAACCCTTAAATCTCAAGGATTGGTTCCCGGATTATCAGCAGCATCGGTCGCGGACAATTACGACGTTGACGGACAAGATCCACCAGACCGTTCAGCATCACCTGGAACAATCTCTAACCCAGGCAGAGTGCTGACTCTAACAGCACTCCGGTTGGCAATCTCCACCATTGCTTGGAGGCGAAATCTTAGGATAGAGTAGCGCCTGATCTCCTAACTGGGAGAAGATCGGAACCCTCCATACACCCATACCCATGATTGCAGATGAATCATCAAGAAGTTCCTGATTACCCCTCTGGAAGAGACGGGAAACCTTGCCTTAAACCTGTGACTATCGAGCCCGCCTCCCATCTGGATAACAACGACGGAGGGGCGATCGCCCTCGCACCTGATCCGATTCTTTGCCCCCACTGCCTACGTACTGCTGACAACGGCATAAAATGTCAGGGGATCTGTGTCGCTGATAGTGCTTATTGATCAAATATCTCCTAACGCTCTCCAGTGCCCCCAATGCTTCACTTGAGGAGGTTTCTATGATAAGAAGGGCGATGCTGATGTCATTCAGGGTCTGGAGATGAGAGCATTGGGAAATACTACGTCAGAGCCTCAACTCAATCGCTGCCTTGGTCTGGTATCTGTAACAGCACAGGCTGTTGCTGTCGTAGGGCCAACGATCACAGCGGTGGTCAATATCCCCCAGGTCTATCTGAGTGCCGGTAGTGCCAGTTGGATGACCTATCTCGTTGCGACGGTATGCATCCTGATGGTGGCCCAAGTGCTGGAGATCTTTGCCCGTCGAGCCGCTGGTACAGCGGCCCTAGCCAAATTTGTCCAAATGGGGCTGGGACTTACGGCTGGGCGAGTAACCGCCTGGTTGCTATTTCTTGCCTATGCAGGATTCTGTGTCCTCCTGCTGGCGATGTGTGGACAGAGTCTGGTCGCCCTGGCCGCCGCACTAGATGTTTCACTGCCGCTGTTGCCCCTATTGGGGATCGTCACCCTGGCAACCTGGCTATTCACCTTGCGAGACATCCGTCTCTCCAGCTTCATGGTGCTGATCCTCGAAGGGGGGGCGATCGCGATTATTCTTTGGCTCTGCGGAGTGATTCTATTTCATCACAGTGTCCGGGTTGATCTTTCCCAGTTCCGCATCAGCGCAGCGACGCCAGTTCAAATACAGTCCGGATTGATGCTGGCCTTCCTCAGCTTCATGGGGTTTGAAAGTGCCGCCACATTGGGGGGAGAATCCCGTGAACCGTTGCGGGATATTCCCAGGGCACTAAACATTGCGACGCTGTTGCCGGGGGGGTCTGTTTCTGGTGTGGGCCTACATTCTGGGATTGGGCTTCCAGACAGCTCCTAGCTCAGTCCTCCATGCCGACAGTCCGTTGATTAGTTTGGGGGACTTTTTGGGGGCACCAGCTGCCGCGATCATCATTGGTTTCAGTGCCTGCCTCTGCTTCTTTAGTGCGGGTCTGGGTAGCCTGAATGCCTTGGCGCGTGTAGGACTAACCTTAGGAAAGGAAGGACTGATGCCGCCGATTATGACCGTGATTCATCCCCGTTACCGCACCCCGGTAGGTGCCTTGACCGTCGGGATGGGTGGGGTAATGCTGATCACGATTATCCTGATCACATTGGGCTTGCCGCCCCTCCAGATTAATGATGTCTGTGGCACCTTCGGCACCCTAGCCCTGCTTCTTGTCTATGGGTTGGTGGCACTCTCCCTGTTGCCCTATCTGTATCGGCTGGGGGAATTGAACCGCAAGTATCTCCTGCTCGGAGGGGGAACTGCCCTCCTATTACTGATGGTGACGACGATATTTCTCTCCAGTCTTGGCAAGGGAGCGGTGCTAGATGCAGTGCGGTTATTCTTTGGACTCCTGATGGTGGGTATCGGGCTGATTGCTTGGCAACAACGTCCGCAACGTCCCCAAGCATAGGGGTAAGACTCTACGATTCGTTAAGAGAATTTCTGACCAAGGATCACACTGGAAGGCGAGTCCTCACCGATCTACCTTCTAGCATCAAGCCGAGGGAGCGGAGAGTTGGGCTGATTTGATGCGCCTCTTCTAAAGGGTCACACAATGGAAGAGATCCCTCACACAGAATCAGCTATGTTGCAACCCCAGGGTTTTTGTCAGCGATCAATTGTCACCACACTGGGCCGAATGGTCTACTACACAAATGAAGAAGCCCCATGGGTAGCTGCGAATGCCGCTCGGCTCTCGGCTCTGAAAACCCTCGTGTTTTTCCATGGGTTTGGGGGTGGTTCATCCGCCTACGAATGGTCAAAGGTCTATCCAGCCTTTGCGTCGGATTATCACATTTTGGCTCCGGACTTGATCGGTTGGGGGCGATCGCAGCATCCGGTGCGCGACTATCAGATTGAGGATTATCTGACGACGATCACAGAGTTTCTAGCGCAAACCTGTGATGGCCCAACAACAGTCATCGCCTCTTCTTTAACGGCTGCCTTGATCATTCGAGTGGCGATCGCCCGTCCGACCCTCTTTAAATCCTTGATTTTGACCACCCCGTCGGGACTGTCTGATTTCGGCGTTGACTATCGCCGCAGCTTTTTTGCCCAATTGGTCAGCACCCCCGTGGTTGATCGGGCGCTTTACAGTCTGGGCATTGCCACCAGCAATGGAATTCGCACGTTTTTAGAGCAGCGTCAGTTTGCCCAAGCCAGCCGAGTTTACCCAGAGCTAGTCCAGGCCTATTTGCAATCTGCACAGCAACCCAACGCTGAGTATGCAGCCCTGTCATTTGTGCGGGGTGATCTCTGCTTTGATCTCTCTGAATTTATTGGCCAACTGACAATTCCTACAGCCATTCTGTGGGGACAGCAATCTCAGTTTACAGGGCCAGATCTTGGACGGCGACTGGCTGCGATCAATCCTGAGGCGATTCGGATCTTTCTGTGCCTGGACGATACGGGACTGACTCCCCAACTCGAATTGCCAGCCGTAACCATCGGGTTGATTCAACAATGTTTGCCTTTGTTAGATTGACCCACTGGTTAAGCGAAGCACTGAGAATGCAATTCACATCTGGGTCGAGCCAGCCCATACCCCTGACCCAGATCCACCCCCAGCTGTTGACAAAATGAGATGTCTTCAACGGTCTCCAAGCCCTCGGCTACGACTTTAATCCCCATGGTGTGGGAGGCATCTACGAGGGCCTTGATCAGAACTTGCTTCACAGGATGAAGACTACAACCGTTGATCAACTGGCGGTCTAGCTTTACCAGATCGGGCCGGACATCGGTGACGTAGTGGTCAAGGGCAACCGTGCTCCAGAGATCGTCAATGGCAATGCCAAACCCCAAGCTACGAATGTATTCAATCACCTGTTTCAACTGCGAATCCTGAGGCACTGCTTGGATCTCTGTCAGTTCCCAAACAATTTGCTGGGGCCGTAACCCCAAGGCTAAAATCGCTTGAAAGTGCTCCTCAAAAACTTGAGGGTGGTGCAAGAGAGTCTTTGGTAGGACGTTAATAAAGAACGTCTCTTCAGGCCCAATCTCGGAGATGGCTGAGATACAGGTTGTCCGGGCCAAATGGTCAAACTCATGGGCCAGGTTCGTCGAGCAAGCCGCGTCAATTAACTGCTGCCCAGAGAAGATTACCCCCTGATCGTTTTGTGCCCGTGCCAGACATTCATGGGCAAATACCTGCCCAGACTGGAGATCAAAAATGGGCTGGTAGACAAAAAACAACTGCTGTTGCAACAACACATGCAAAAACCAGGCATCTTTCATGGACTGCATGAGAGTGTTTAAAGGTTGGGCTTGCAGTAGATCCATCAACAACAGTTGCGGCACAAAGCTCCAGGCTCCCTCCTCCCTGGTGGAGGGGGTTGGGACAATCACGTATCGTGCGTGAGCCTGACTGGTGACTGAGATCCTGGCATCAATCGACTCAAGGATCTGCTCTAACCTGCCCTTGGTTAAATCAATAAACAACAGTTGGGGGAAGGCAGGAATGGACTCAAACCCTAACTGACGGAGGATGGCGTGCATGGCATCATCACCGGGGTGAAGCACCAGACGGCAGCTTTTCTCTAGAAGATAAGTGCGTGGCATCACAGATTTCTGTGTTAATAATGTCACATTAAATCTCTAAATACGTCAGTGATTAAAAGCTTATTTTCAATATATCGGACGAAGTAATTCCTAGAGAGCGTTAAGAATTACACACGCTTGGGAAACTTACCAGGCTCCCTTGTGGAGGTGGATCAACGGGGTAATCATTCGTCAGCTGCGATCGCTTGAACCCCAATAACCAGAAAATTTGCTGCTCAACCCGGGCTAACTCCTGAGAGTAGCGGGAATTTTGGGGAATCAGGACTTGATGGTAACGAACCAAACCTTCAAGTTGGCTGACAACGTGAGCTATTTCGAACTCATCAAGATATAAGCTGTTCAGGACTTGATTGAGATCGGCGAGGGGGTGGGCTGTCATAGCTGCCCCCGGAGCAACAATACTCTGAAACCTATCTAGGTGCTGCCTCAGCAGCCGACGGAGATAATAGGCGGTTAATGGAGAGAGCTGCATTGTTTTCTCCCTACAAACTCAGTAGTAGCAGTAGGCACAGTCAGTATACTGAGCAATCCCACGCAGGGATGGATTGATCAGGTAGTTACTGCGTCGTTCGCGTCGGGTGCTTGCTGCCGCACCTTTACCGATAGGAGTTCCCCCAGCCCCAAGGACTCACTCAGGAGGCGGGCGATGACATAGATTCGATAGTCGTTATAGAGATCTGTGTCGTGAGTCATGGCGAATGTCCTAAGAATCAGTAGAAACAGATATTGTTAAGAATTGTAACTGAATCGGGTGTGATTGGCAAGCAACCATTGTTGGGTGTTCTTGAGGTTACTGGAGCCACGGTACAGCAGCCGTGATTGCCGATCTTGGCTACGCAGTGATAATACTCTGCCTTCAGGCTAATTATCCGTAAAAACTCTGTGAAGAGATAATAAAGTAAGTGTCTTTTCCTCAGATCAAGCTACTCAGGAACAAGTTGAGTGCCGAGAACATCCCACAATTGGCTCTGCCAATAACTATATTTAGTGCTTAAATTTAAGTTTTTTATCACTACAACACTGAATGTATATTTCTTCGGGTGGTTTCCCGATTTAGGATAGCCCAGCATTATCGACTCGGGAATCCTTCGTGATCTGCCTTGGATTGAGGTCGCATAAGTGAAAATACGGGTAAGTCTTCTTGGATCACTGACCCAGCATCTGCAATTGATACAAACTGGCATACAGTCCCTGCTGTTCCAGAAGTTCTTCATGGGTTCCGGACTCCACTAGTTGTCCGCGCCGCAACACCAAAATGCGATCAACGTTGCGAATCGTTGAGAGGCGGTGGGCAATGATAATGGCGGTACGCCCGACCAGGAGCCGCTCTAATGCCTGTTGAATCAGCGCCTCTGTCCCCACGTCTAAACTAGCCGTGGCTTCATCCAGTACCAACACCTGGGGGTTGCGAATGGCTGCCCGAGCAAATGCCAGCAGTTGCTTCTGTCCCCCCGAAAGATTCGACCCCCGCTCTCGTAGCAGGGTGTTGTACCCCTGGGGCAGCGTCGTAATAAAGTCAGCTACATTGGTTTGCTCCGCAGCCCTTTGCACCGCTGCCATGGGATAGGTCTCACCCAGGGTGATGTTACTTTTGACATCCCCCGCAAACAGAAAGCCATCTTGCAGAATCACCCCTAGATAGCGTCGTAATTCTTGCTGGGGGAAGTCTCGAATATCCACCCCATCGAGCAGAATCCGCCCCTGATTAGCCTCATACAATCGACAGAGCAAGCGGATAATCGAACTTTTGCCAGCTCCCGTTGGCCCGACCAGCGCCACTTTTTCACCGGGACGAATGGTAAAGTTTAAGTCTTGCAGGATATAGTCTCCTGGTTTGTAAGCAAACCAAACCTGCTCAAACCGAATTTCACCTGTGGTGGGGGGCGCGAGGGGATCAGAGGTCGCGTCGGGCTGTGTGGGGATGATCTGCCACTTACCATTGCTGGCAGCAGCAGAGTCACGGATTTCAATCGGTTCCGTCAGAATATTGGTGATCCGTTCAATGGCCGTAAATCCAGATTGAATCGCGGTAAACTTTTCGGCAAACTGTCGCAACGGGTCAAATAATCGCTGGGCAAATAGAATAAATGCCGACAGTACCCCAAAGCTGAGACTCCCCTGCATCAGCTTCCAACCGCCTAACCACAGCACCCCGGCGATCGCCACGAGGGCTATCCACTCCAGGGTCGCTGAGACGGCTGAATCATAGAAAATGGTGCGATCGACTTCCTTGATGTAGCGCTGGTTAATGGTACGAAACTGCTGAGCGTTGAACTGCTCGCGGCGAAACAGCTGCACCACACTGACACCGATGAGGTTTTCCTGGAGGGCAGAGTTCAGCGCCGAAAGTTCATCCCGTGCGCGGTAATTGGCAATGCGATATTGTTGCTGAAAGTAAATAATTAACACGGTGACGGGGAGTAACATCAACACCAGCAACACCGCCAGTTGCCATTGCAGCCAAAACATGGCGATCGCAATCACGATCATCGAGAACAAATCACTGACAATGCCGATGGCTCCCGTGGCAAACACATCCCCCAAGGCTTCGACATCACTGGTGAGACGGGTAATCAACCGCCCCACGGGGGTGCGATCAAAGAATCGCATCGCCAGGGAGGTCACATGCTCAAACAAATCCTTGCGAATATCTGCGGTAATCCGTTGCCCAATTTTCTGGACGAGGAAGCCCTGTACCCCTTGCAACGATAACTGCACGGTTACCGTCAGCAGGAGGACTGCCCCTAAAATATTGATACCTTCCAAGAGGCTGCGATGTCTGAGGAAAGGATGGAGGGTTTCTTCCTGCCGAATCAGAGAAATCACCTGACCAATGATAATCGGCTGGACAGCTCCCGCGATCGCCAATGGGATCAGCAGCAACATGGAAAGGGTGAGCAGGCGACCACTGCGACGGGCATAGGGAACTAGGCGGAGGAAGAGCCGCCAATCATTTTCTGGATGACGGGGTGTACCACGGGTTTCAGTGACAACGGGGGAGGAAGTCATGGAAAACTTGTAGTTTCCTTAACAAATCATCTGCCCTCCAACTGTAACGCAGTCCTCAGACCAGCATCATGGGAGAATCGAGTCGAGTCGGTTCGATAGCCGGAGCGGCTTCCGCACCCCTATGCATATCCTTTTGGTTGATGACGAAGTTGAACTGACCGAGCCCCTCAGTCGGGTACTCAAACGCGAGGGCTATGCAGTCGATGTCGCCTTTGATGGGGCTGTGGGGGGTCAGTTGGCGATGCAGGGGAGTTACGATCTGCTGATTCTGGACTGGATGCTACCCCAGCAAACTGGACTGGCTCTTTGCCAGCAGTTGCGATCTCGGGGGGATAAAACGCCCGTCCTATTTCTGACAGCGAAAGATACCCTGGATGACCGGGTGTTAGGTCTGGATGCGGGAGCCGATGATTACCTGGTAAAACCCTTTGAGTTACGGGAGCTGCTGGCGCGGGTGCGGGCATTGTTGCGACGGCCTCCGACCTTAGCATCTGGGGGACAACAGCTGCAAGTGGAAGACCTAACCCTGGATTGTGTCAATCAACTGGCCTACCGCGATCGCCGCTCCATTGAACTGTCTGACAAAGAATGCCAACTGCTGGAGTATTTCATGCGCCATCCCGGCCAATTACTGACCCACAGTCAAATTCACCAGCAGGTTTGGGGCGAGGAAGAGAAGCCAACCAGTAATGTCTTAGCGGCACAAATTCGCCTGTTGCGGCGCAAAATTGAAGCTGAAGGCGAAAAGATTCTGATCCATACGGTTTATAAAAAGGGCTACCGCTTTGGTTCTACGCCGGGTGTTTAACTCAGAGACATCCCTGGATCTCCACCCTCAAGCCGTTGTTGCATCAGGCAATCCCCGTCACCTCTGCGATCGCTGGATTTATCCAGTGGCAAGATCGAACAGCTCCTGGGCTGGTGAGACTTGGACAGGGTTCCCAAGATGGTTTTCGGGCAATCCTGCCCCATCGACCTTAAGGGCCGACCAGTTGGGCAGCCTGATTAAAAAACTGACGGCACAGCCCCTGGGTGACCAAGAGGGTGGTGATCAAGGTAGCAAAGGCTAGCATAAACATGATCAGCATTTGATAGAGAGAGGCATCCAAGGGACTGACCCCACTCAGCATCTGCCCGGTAATAATCCCCGGCAAGGTTACAACCCCCACCACCATCATGGAGTTAATGGTCGGAATCAACCCAGCTTTAATGGCGGCTTGCCGATAGTGGGCGATCGCCTGTTGTGGGGTGGCTCCTAAACAGAGATGGGTTTCAATTTCCAGGCGGCTCGACTGCACCGTACTCACCAACCGTTCCCCAGCGATCGCACTGGCGGTCATAACATTGCCCAACACAATCCCAGCCAAGGGAATCAGATATTGGGGGTCATACCAGAGACTGGGGCGAATCACCAGGAGGTTGACATAGGTGAGGGTAATTGCCGTACTGCTCAAGAATGATCCCCAGAGAATTAACCACAGTTGGGGAATCTGGGAACCAATGCGGTTCCGAGCCACGGTAACGGCGATCGCCAGCATCAGTGCTAGCACCAAGAGAACCGCCCAAGGATTTTTCCAGGTAAACACCACCGCCAGAAAATAGCCCACCACCAGTAATTGCAACACCGTTCGTCCGGTTGCGATCGCTAGAGTTGCGGCTAGACCCAAACGCTGCCATAACGAGATGCCAATAGCGACAGCCATCAGTCCCAAGGCCCAGGTCAGATCGGTTAAGTCTAACTGAATTAATGATTCCAAGGCTGACCTCCGTTGTCATTGCTGATGAGTTTACTTTAGTTGCTTCCTTGGTTCCAGCAATGGGCCTGCGATCGCTGATATGTTTGGGGATTTGCTGCAATGATAATCTTTGGTACGAAATACAGTACGCATGAGATTGAGTATGCTACTTTTCTATCAAGCATTGTCTTCATTTCCACAACAATCTTTCGCAGGCCAATGCCCATAGCCTCATTTGTTATTACCTAAAATTAGGCAAACCACTTATGGTCAGCTCAGCCTTAAATCTCTCCAGCCTTAATGGCAGCAACGGCTTTGTAATCAACGGCATCAATGTAAGCGACAATTCAGGCTATTCAGTTAGCAGTGCCGGGGATGTCAATGGTGATGGCATTGAGGATCTGATCATTGGCGCACCCTATGCCGACCCCAATGGCCTTTTAAATTCAGGCCAGAGCTATGTGGTCTTTGGCTCCACCAGCGGCTTTAGCAGCACCCTGAGTCTCTCCAGTCTGGATGGCAGCAATGGCTTTGTCCTCAGCGGTATGAATGCGGATGACCATTTAGGCAGTTCCGTCAGTGATGCGGGGGATATCAATGGCGATGGCATTGATGACCTGATCATTGGCGCTATCTTTGCTTCTCCCAATGGCATCGATGGTTCCGGCCAGAGCTATGTGGTGTTTGGCTCCACCAGTGGCTTCAGCAGCAGCCTCAATCTCTCCAGCCTCAATGGCAGCAACGGCTTTAAAATCAATGGCATTAATGCGAGTTGACTCCTCAGGCAGCTCAGTCAGCAATGCCGGGGATATCAATGGCGATGGCATTGATGACCTGATCATTGGCGCTATCTTTGCTTCTCCCAATGGCATCGATGGTTCCGGCCAGAGCTATGTGGTGTTTGGCTCCACCAATGGCTTCAGCAGCAGCCTCAATCTCTCCAGTCTGGATGGCAGCAATGGCTTTGCCCTCAATGGCATTAGTGCGGATGACTTCTCAGGCTGGTCGGCCAGCAGTGCCGGGGATGTCAATGGCGATGGCATTGATGACCTGATCATTGGCGCACCCGATGCCTCTCCCAATGGCTTTTATTCCGGCCAGAGCTATGTGGTCTTTGGCTCCCCGCGTGGAACTGGCAACGATGACTTAGTTACAGGTACTGCAGGCAATGACTCTATTGAAGGTTTGATAGGTAATGACACCCTGCTGGGCTTAAGCGGCAATGACTCTTTAGTGGGCGGTGATGGCAACGATTCCCTGATCGGCAGTTCGGGCAATGACAGCATTCAAGGGGACGATGGCAATGACTCCTTGAATGGGGGGGCGGGTAACGATTCCCTGCTGGGGGGAGCTGGCAACGATTCCCTCATCGGTAGTACTGGCAATGACTCCCTGGTGGGGGGTTTGGATGACGACACCTATGTTGTCGATGATGCGGGCGATGTGATTGTTGAAAATCTCAGTGAGGGCATTGATACCGTTCAGTCCAGCATTAATTTTACCCTGGCAGCCAATGTCGAGAATCTGGTGTTAACAGGCACTGCTGCGATTAATGGCAGCGGCAACACCCTCAATAATCAGATCACCGGGAATGTTGCGGCCAACAATCTCACTGGGAGCAGCGGCAATGACACCCTGAATGGGGGCGATGACAATGACACCGCAAACTACAGCACCTTCACCCAAGGGATTACCCTCCTCCTACCCACCGGGATCGTCAACAAAGGCAGTAACGGCATCGATCAACTCATCAACATCGAAACCATTATTGGGGCCGTTGGTCAAACGAATATTATCGATGCTTCTACGGCAACAGGAATTACAAGCATCAATGCTAATTTGGCCACTCAATCCCTAACGGTGAATGCCGGACTGCCTTCGCCCCAGATCTTTACCGTTACCAATTTTGTCAACGTCATTGGCACTAATAACAACGATACGATCGCAGGCAATAGTGACCATAACCACCTGGAAGGGAGGGGAGGCAACGACACCCTGCTTGGCAATAATGGCAACGACACCTTAGATGGGGACACCGGGGCAGATTCCCTCGTAGGGGGTCTAGATAACGATACCTATGTCGTAGATAATGCTGGCGACATGATTGTCGAGAATGCCAACCAGGGCATTGATACAGCTGAGGTTAACTTCAGCTATACCCTGGGTGCCAATGTCGAAAACTTATCCCTCTTCGGTACCGCCCTCACTGGCACGGGGAACGAGTTAGCCAACTTAATCAAGGGGTTCAACGGCAACGACACCCTGATGGGCAACAGTGGCAACGACACCTTAGATGGCGGCAGTGGTGCAGATTCCCTGGTGGGGGGTCTGAATGACGACACCTATGTCGTGGATAATGCTGGCGACGTGATTGTCGAGAATGCCAACCAAGGCATTGATACTGTTGAAGTTGACTTCAACTATACCCTGGGTGCCAATGTCGAGAACCTCACCCTGATCGAAAGTGCTGCCACCAACGGCAGTGGCAACATCCTTGATAATCTGATCACAGGCAATACTGCCGCCAATACCCTCAATGGTGATACGGGGCATGACACCCTGCTTGGCTTAAGCGGGGATGATACCCTGCTGGGAGGCGCTGGCAACGATTCCCTGATCGGCAGTTCGGGCAATGACAGCATTCAAGGGGACGATGGCAATGACTCCTTGAATSGGGGGACGGGCAACGATTCCCTGCTAGGAGGCACTGGCAACGATTCCCTGATCGGCAGTGAAGGCGATGACTCCCTCCGTACGGGGGGTAGATGACGACACCTATGTCGTAGATGATGCGGGGGATGTGATTATCGAAAATGCCAATGAGGGTATTGATACCGTTCAGTCCAGCATTAGTGCCAACCTGGCAGCCAATGTCGAGAATCTTACCCTGATCGGCAGTACTGCCACGAATGGCAACGGCAACACCCTGGATAATCTGATCACCGGGAATACGGCTGCCAATACCCTCAATGGGAGCACCGGTAATGACACCCTGCTGGGCTTAAGCGGCAATGACTCCCTGGTGGGCGGTGCGGGCAATGACTCCCTGATCGGCAGTTCGGGCAACGATAGCATTCAAGGGGTACGATGGCAATGATTCCTTGAATGGGGGGACGGGTAACGATTCCCTGCTGGGGGGGACGGGTAATGATTCTCTGATTGGGACTGAAGGCAATGATTTTCTGGTGGGGGGSCTGAATGACGACACCTATGAAGTGGATACTACGGGGGATGTGATTGTCGAGAATGCCAATGAAGGCATTGATACCGTTCAGTCCAGCATTGGTTTCAATCTGACCGCTAATCTAGAGAATTTAGTGCTTACAGGCAGTGCGGCTATTAATGGCAGTGGCAACACCGTCGATAATTTCATCCGTGGGAATATTGCTATCAACACCCTCAATGGTGGCATCGGCAACGATTCCCTGAGCGGCAGCGATGGCAACGATACTCTTTTCGGTGGCTCGGGGAATGACTCCCTGGTGGGAGGGAATGATCCCTTAGAGTCCATCAACAGTGTTGCGATCGATAACGACAGCCTTGTCGGAGAAAGTGGGGATGACAGTCTCTATGGTGGTGTCGGCAATGACCTCATTTATGGAGATGATGTTGCGGGTATCCTGAGCGGCAATGACCTGATCTCCGGTGGCTATAGCAATGACACCCTCTTTGCTGGCGCTGGGAACGACACGTTAAGGGGTGACAGTGGTCTTGACGTTATCCTGGCTAGCAGCGGCAATGACTTCGTTGATGGGGGGACGGGCAATGACACGATCCAGGGTGAGGATGGCAATGACACGTTGCTGGGTGGCTCGGGCCAGGACATCCTTCGAGGGGACGATGGTAATGACTCCCTGGACGGGGGGACGGGCAATGATACCCTACGGGGTGGGGCAGGTAATGACATCGTTTTTGGTAGTGCGGGCAATGACAGCCTCCGAGGAGAGGATGGCAACGATACCCTCTCAGGTGTAGGGTTAGGTGATATCGGCCAAGGTGCAATTGACACCTTAACGGGGGGAGCAGGTCGCGATCGCTTTATCTTGGGAGATGGAGCCAATGCATACTACAACGATGGCAATGCAGCGAGTTCTGGCTTTGGTGACTATGCCTGGATTAAAGACTTTAGCAGTTCCCTGGATGTGATTCAGCTTGAAGGGTCTGCCAGTGAGTATGTGTTGGGAGCAACGCCCATTGTTGGGGTAACTGGCACAGCGATGTATCTGGACTCAGACAGCAGTGCAACGGTGAGCGCCAATGATGAGTTGATTGCCATTGTGACTGGGTCTGGAGGTTTGAACCTCTCGGCGGGTTACTTCCAGTTCATCTAAAAGTTTGGGGCGATGGTCATTAGTTTAGCTGCTCCTCAGTTGCTAGATTGCCCTCTGACCATCGCAGCCATGCATCTAGATCAGCAGCACTGGAAAAGTCTAACAGTGCCTCGGGTATTGAACATCAGAACTCGACGACTCTACGAACGAACTCGGATCACCGAGAAAAATTGTTAAATGTTTTACAAAATAGCTCCACCTCTGGAGAAAATAGCCTGAAGACTGAGGCTTGGAGGTCGAGCGATCGCGAAAAAATGTAAAACGTTTTACAAAATACCTCGATGATTGGACTTTGGAACTCGGATCGCCGAGAAAAATTGTTAAATGTTTTACAAAATAGCTCCACCCTTGGAGAAAATAACGCGATCGCCCTGTACCATACTCTGGCGCGGCCAAGGGGGAGCTTGGAAGGGACGGGTTTATGCTCAAGTTCATCGCGGCTAGGTGAATGAAAGCTAACTGCCGTTTCAAGTCAGGTAACTATGGGTGATTCTGCTTCGCCATCAACCACCACAGGACGTAAATTCATCAACCGGATTCCCGGACAGGCCTATCTTTGGCTGGCGGTGGTGATCTTCGGGGCTTCGAGTGCCGTCACCCGTAAGCTGACAGAAATTGGGGCCCATCAATTCCGTGGTGAGCAAAATCCCATTTCCCTGTGCAATGTTTTGTTTGTGGGCAATCTCTGTGCCCTGCTGGTACTGCTGATCATTTATCGCAGACAGTGGCATCGTGCCACCTTGCGACAACTCTCTCAACAACAATGGCTGGGATTGATTCTGGTCGCGATCCTGGCGGGTGCCCTCGCTCCCGGTTTAATTTTTCAGGCACTATCCCTCACCCCGGTGACGAATGTGGTGCTAGTGGGTCGGTTGGAACCCCCCCTGACCCTGGCCTTATCTTTCTGGTTGTTGCGAGAACGGGTGAATGCTTGGCAGGTGTTGGGGGCGATCGCCGCCTTCCTGGGGGTAGCTCTGACCATCGTCCTCCAACCAGTGCGGGAACCCATGATCCAAATGGCAGGCTTCCAGATCGGGGGGGGAGAACTGCTAGCGGCGTTAGGGGCGATCGCCCTGGCGATTGCGTCCATCCTCGGGAAGCAGTGGTTGTCCAAAGTTCCCTTAGGGATTTTCAGTATTGTGCGGACAGGGCTGGGAACCCTGATCTTTTTCGGCGTCGCCCTCGTGCTCTATGGTCCCCGCCACTTTATGGGAGCATTCTCCCCCTTCCTCTGGCAATGGATGCTCCTCTACGGTGTGATCATTGTGGTCGTGGGGCAATCCTTTTGGATTGTTGGCACCCGGGCCTCATCGGTTTCTACAGCATCAATTGTGGGTTCCTGTGTTCCCATCGCAGGCATTTTGGCCGCCTACCTGATTCTGGGGGAAGTTCCTATCCAGGCTCAGTACATTGGGGGGATTGTGATTTTGCTGGGGTTGTGCTTGGGCCAGATTGGGATTCAGCGCCAAATCGATCCGAAGGCTGCCATGGGTTCGATGAGGTCGGTGCCAACAGAGCAGGCGATCGCAGCCAAAATGGGATTTAAAGGCATCTAAATCTGACGGTACCTGAAGCCAGGGACTAGGGTTTCGATTAATCGCCAGATTCCTTCCCAGTCAGCTGTCCAAGGTTTTTGTCAATTTTTGAGCATCCTGCTGGCGCAGATGTTCTTCACAACCAGCCACAGCTGCCAAAACTTGACGTTCTTTTCTGAGGCCAGTAGCGTTTAGAATAACTTTTCAGCAACACGGGTAAATGTAATGTGTGGAATCGTGGGTTATGTCGGTGCTCAACCAGCCAGTGAAATTCTGTTGGCAGGGTTAGAGAAACTGGAGTACCGGGGCTACGATTCAGCGGGGATTGCCACAATATGGCAGGGAGATGTCCACTGTGTGCGAGCCAAAGGCAAACTTCACCATCTCCGGGAAAAATTAGCCGGATTGGACAACCCAGCCTCCATCGGTATTGGTCACACTCGCTGGGCAACCCACGGCAAACCTGAAGAGTATAACGCCCATCCCCACATGGATACTGCCATGCGGGTAGCGGTGGTACAAAACGGCATTATTGAAAACTATCGAGAATTACGGGCGGAACTCCGACAGCGGGGACATGAGTTTCGCTCCGACACGGATACGGAAGTCATTCCCCATTTGGTGGCGGACTTGATGGGGAAAGGGGGGTACGACGGCGGCAGCAGAGTCTGCTTCGCCCTTCCTCGAAGCGGTGCGACAGGCGGTAACGCGGTTGCGGGGAGCCTTCGCCATCGCCGTGATCTGTGCCGATTATCCCCAGGAACTGATTGTGGCTCGACAACAGGCACCCCTCGCCATTGGCTACGGCCAGGGGGAATTCTTCTGTGCCTCCGATACCCCAGCACTGGTCCCCTACACCCGTGCAGTTCTCACCCTGGAAAATGGCGAACTAGCGCGCCTCACCCCCCAAGGCGTATCTGTTTATAACTTTGCTGGCGATCGCCTGAAGAAACAACCCCGGACGTTGAATTGGAACCCGGTCATGGTTGAAAAGCAAGGGTTTCGCCACTTCATGCTCAAGGAAATTTATGAGCAACCAGGGGTGGTGAGAACCTGCCTAGAAGCCTACCTGAATCCAGATTGGTCTTTGGGCAGTAACAAACCCCTCGCCACGATCAATCCCGTGCAGTTGGGGATCACCGATGGGTTGCTGGATGGGGTGGAGCAGATTCAGATTCTGGCCTGTGGAACCAGTTGGCACGCAGGCTTGGTCGGCAAGTATTTACTCGAACAACTGGCCGGAATTCCCACCATGGTGCAGTATGCCTCTGAGTTTCGCTATGCCGCCACCCCCCTGATGCCCAATACCCTCACCATTGGGGTAACTCAGTCTGGCGAAACAGCAGATACTTTAGCAGCCCTGGAAATGGAGAAGCAGCGTCGAGTGGGAAAACCAGCCCCCTTCCAAGCTCGGCTGTTGGGAATTACCAACCGCCCCGAGAGTTCGATCTCCCTACTGGTGGATCAGTTAATTGACACCCACGCCGGGATTGAAATTGGAGTGGCCGCCACAAAGACCTTTGTCAGTCAGTTAATTGCCTTCTATCTCTTGGCACTGGATTTGGCCTATCGTCGGCAAACCTTACCCGTAGAGGGTATTGAGCAAGTGCTGACCGGGTTGCGTCAATTACCGGCGCTGATTGAATTAATCCTAGAAAGTCAGGAACGCTACATTGAGGAGTTAACCCATGAATTTGCTGAGACCCAGGACTTTATTTTCTTAGGACGAGGAATTAACTTTCCCATTGCCTTAGAAGGAGCGCTGAAACTGAAGGAGATCAGCTATATCCATGCGGAGGGCTACCCTGCGGGAGAAATGAAGCATGGGCCGATCGCCCTCTTGGATGCCAAAGTACCCGTCGTGGCGATCGCGACCCCTGGAATTGTTTACGAAAAGGTACTTTCCAACGCTCAAGAGGCCAAGGCACGGGACGCTCGTTTAATTGGGGTGACACCTTTGAATGCCCCAGAAGCTAACGAAATCTTTGATAACATCCTGCCAGTGCCCGCAGTGGATGAAATATTATCACCGATTTTAACCGTCATTCCTCTGCAACTGCTGGCCTACCACATTGCGGCGCGGCGCGGCCTAGACGTGGATCAAACCCCGCAATCTCGCCAAGAGCGTGACCGTTGAGTAAGTTTAAAACTAACTATAAGGAGCTAGAGTCAAGGCTGGCGGATTCTTCCATGCTTTGAGGCAGGTGCAGGCCACATTCCTGCTTCAGACCCTTAAACCGGGTATCCCGTTCATTCTCATCCATCGCCGTCAGGGGGCGGCTAGAATGCCAGTCCCCAACCGTGACATAGCCCTCGTCAAACAGGGGATGATAGGGCAGGTCATAGGTTGTGAGATATTCATAAACCTGCTTGGAACTCCAGTTCAAGATCGGCAGGATTTTGTAAATAGCACCCTGGATACTCACCGGATCAAGGGTTTTTCGGTGATCGGTTTGATTACTGCGAAGTCCTGCCAGCCATGCGGTGACCTTTAGCTCTCGCAGTGCCCGCTGCATTGGCTCTACCTTGCGAATCTGGTCATAGCGGTTGAGGGCTTCCACATCATTCTGTGACCAAAGACGCCCATACAGCGCTTCCATGCGGGCAGGACTCATGGAGGACTGGTAGACCTTAAGATTCAACTTCAGTCGCTGCGTGAGCTGATCGGCAAAAACATAGGTCTTGGTTGGCAGATACCCGGTATCAATCCAGATGACTGGAATCTCAGGAACAATAGCGGTGACCATGTGCAGCATCACCGCAGAGTGAATGCCAAAGCTGGTACTCATCACCAGACCTCTACCAAACGTCTCAACCGCCCATTTCACTATCTGAATAGCATCTGGATCTGAGAACTGCTGATTGATTTCATCCAGGTTGAAGTTGTTGTGGCTCCATCTCAAGCGGGTCGCTGAACTTGACATAGGCTCAATTTTGCTGCACCTAATGGGCTTGGTGCGGTAGAGAATATTTTTTAGATGTTCAGCAATCTTCTCATAAATTTTGCATTCTTTTTGAGTCTGTTCAGAGCTGATGCGGTAACTAGGCACCAGGTCAACCAGGGCAGTGGTTCCACATCAAAAAGTTGACCATTGCCACAGGTTTAGCCCTTCCCCTGCAGAAAAAGTGATCACTAGGGGATGCACTTCACCCGATCAGCAACGGTAGCCCCTCAGGTTGTTACCCATCGGAATAACAGCATCATTCCCCCGAGGGCCAGCAGGATCAACCCTAGCCCACTTAAGGAACGAGCCTTTCCTCTCTTTCCATGGGCCTGGAGCCAGGGAGCTAGCTTTGCATTCAGCACTGGCATCACCCCCCATTGCAGGATACAGATACTGAGGGCATTACCAATCAGCATCGACAGGGCTAGCCCCAGGGATTTTAGGTGGGGGGCAACAAACAGGGTGATTAACATCACCGTGGGATAGAGTCCCAGCAGCACCGTCAGCGCAATTTTCCAGGCAGGGGGGAGTCTAGGGTCTGACCCTTTTACCAGTTCGGCAAACCAAGGCCCAAAGCCTGTCGAGAGGGTCTTGAGCAAAAAGTTTGCACTTTCACCCTGGAGCTTTGCCACCCACTCAGAACGCACAGGTGAATTGAGCCAGTGTTGCAGGGACTCCGGGCTGTCAAAGTTGATGACGACTACCCACTCCAATTGCCCAGGCTCCGTCGGGGGATAGAGATCAGTGGTCTGATAGCCAGGAAAATTCTCAACTACGCGGGTAATACCGTGCTGCCATTCCAGAAAGTGCTCCACACTGTTCACCGGAACGCGATGCACAATTACCGAGGAAGTACGCAAACCAGGGATGTCCATGGGGTTTAATTTCTTCTTGTTCAGCCCTTAACTCACCCAATCAATGCTCAGAGCAATTTGCCTCGACACCCTTAGTAATGGATCTTGTCTGGTTTTGCCTGATACTGCTTCCAAATCTCGACCGCTTCTTCTCGCAGCATTTGCTTTAAGGGGATTTTGCGCTGTTCGCGGGGCAGCGCCAGTTCCTGATAGATGGGGCGATCGTCGAACTGACCGTACTCGAAGGCATCGTCAACGGAGGCACCATAGAAGACTTGGTCAATCTCTGCCCAATAGCAAGTTGCCAAGCACATCGGGCAGGGTTCAGCGGAGGTGTAGAGGGTGCAGCCCTTGAGTTTGAAGCTCTGAAGGGTGATACAGGCTAGGCGGATGGCTTCCATTTCGGCGTGCCAGGTCGGATCATGGCTGGCGACCACCCGATTCATTCCTTCCGCCACGATCTTGCCATCCCGGACAATGACGGCTCCAAAGACGCCCCCTGTGCAGTATTCCAAAGAAGCCCGTGCGGATAACTCAATCGCCCGACGGATAAACTTTTCGTGATCTGCGGTATCCATTCTGAGTCTCCAGTAAGGGGCTGATTCGTGGACTCACGGATCGACTACCGTCAACCCTACAAATTCGGTAGTTAACTTCTTCAAGGATATTTCTCAGAATCAGTAGATGCAGGAATAGGGCCATATCTTAACAACTGAGCTAAGCCACTTCGTACGAACAGAATGCCTGGGATCAAGGGGGGCATTGTTAATTTGAGGCGATCTCCAGAAAGGTTCCCACCTGCTCAAAAACGCTTTCCCGCTCCAGATCCAGGGGAATAATATGATCGGATTGCTCTAACCAGGACAGGCTTTTCACCGCTGAACCCAGATTTTCCTGAATAAACACTGCCCCCCAGGGTTCTACCACACTATCTCGGCGTGGTTGGATAATCAGGGTAGGAGTCTGAACCTGAGGCAGTGCTGACTTCACTTTCTGAATCAACTGACTGGTACTGCGAACCGCTTTGAGATTGAAAGTTTTGTAGAAAATCACCTGCTCCGCTGCTGCTTGCATTGAGCGATCGCGAATGGGTAGATGGAAGCGAGGGACATCTTCAATCAACTGCCCCAGGGAAAATAAATACGCTTCAGGACGGAACAGATAGTACCACTGGTGTTTAATGGCTAAATAGGGGCTCAACAGCACGAGTTGTTGTACCGGGTAAGTCGTTGCCAGATGGAGCCCCAGCAGACAGCCGGTGGAAAAGCCAACCACTGTTACTTGTCTATATCGCTGCCGCAGAGAGAGATAGGTATCGAGGACGTGGGCATACCACTGCTCCCAGGTGGAAGCAGGCATCTTAGAGACGGGTCGATCATGTCCAGGATAGTTAATACCCTGAACTGTCAGGCCCCGTTGATAGAGCGATCGCCCCAGAAGTTCCATTTCATACACGCCCCCCCCCAGTCCATGGAGCAACAGGCAAGCCCGATCGCTGGGGGCTGTGCTTTCCCAAAAAAAAAGGCTGATTCGTGAGCATACAAAAATCTCCGGGTCTTCGGGATTTGATATGTTAGTGTTACTGTTTATACATTTCTAGAATATGCAACCATTATTAACT
This sequence comes from Neosynechococcus sphagnicola sy1, assembly GCF_000775285.1. Classification (NCBI taxonomy): domain Bacteria; kingdom Bacillati; phylum Cyanobacteriota; class Cyanophyceae; order Neosynechococcales; family Neosynechococcaceae; genus Neosynechococcus; species Neosynechococcus sphagnicola. Next base: position 51,471 of record NZ_JJML01000046.1, read on the forward strand.
CAAATACTAAACTTAGATGGAGTTGCCGTTGAAGATTACCGTGATCTAGGAGATCAACTTGTTTTAGAAGTAGAAGCGGATAAGGACTGGGCAATCTGTCCCCGTTGCGAAGAAGTTAGTCGCAACATTCATCAGAGTCATTTTCATTTAGCTCACGATTTAAGTATTAGTAATCGACAAGTCTTATTAAAGTTTAATCGACGCCAATTCAAATGTCACACTTGTAAAAAACCATTTAGTGAGGCATTAGATTTTATTGGTGAGCGGAGACGTTACACAGACCGCTTTGCAGAAATGATAGCCAAACAGGTGATTCATAGTAATACTCATAACGTGGCTCGCAATCATGGTTTGACTGACGACGAAGTTGGGTCGATGGTAGAGTATATCAGTAAAAAAACTGGTCATTAGATTTAAGTAGTCTGCGTCGCTTGGAAATGGATGAAATTGCTCTACGAAAAGGGCAAGAAGATGATGTCGTTGTTTTAGTAGATTTAGACAAAAATGAACTAGCAGGTTTCGCAGAATCGCGCAAGCACAAGGATATCAAAATTAGCTAGACATACTCTAACCGGAAGAGCCTAAAGATGCGGCTATTGAAGCGTTGATTATTGCTGCCGGAGCACGCCTTATTTATCTGCCCTTTGGCGAAGCGTTGGCATAGCCTGCCGCAGGCATAGCTCTACAGCGTCGGGTAGTTCACGACTTGTCTCCAATTGAACGAATCCCACTCAGCAGCATCAGTAATCCACTGATCAGGATTGAGAGAGCCAAACCTCCAAGTATCCAGTCAAGCAGGGTCGTTTCCATGATTCTCTCAATTCCTATTTGGGTAGTGTTTGTACTTAAACGACACTGACCTCCAGGGTCATGCCTGTGTTGTGTAACCGTTTGGCAAGCACATCACCGAGTCCAGTAGCCGGGGTTAGAACCCCACCGCGTTCTTGCCCTCCTGGTAACTCATCCCAATTCAAGGCTAAGCACAGTGCTGATTCGCAGAGAAATTTGACCGTAGCCCGATTCCCAGGATCGCCTTGATCCTGTATCAGCCCCCTGACTCGGCGTCCATCACTGGCAAAACCCAGCAGTTCACAGTGAAACCATCCCTGATTCATGGCCTGCTGCGAGGGGCCACTCCCCGGTTGGGGAAGTAGGGGTTGTAGCAGGTGGCGGCAGATCGTTTGTTGCATCATGCCTGAAAACAGAGCCATGCCAACAGTGACACCCTTAGCCTGAAGCCATGCCCAGGGGGGATTGAATTTCAGGTATTCCTGGTAGGTAAAGTCGGAGCCGTAGGGTGCCTGCCATTGGTCAAATAAGGCACAACTGCGACGTACAATGCGAGTATTCACGGGGCTCATAAAGAATGGACTCACCCAGGTATTGAGGTCTGGGTCATAGTGGGGACGCTCTGGATCTCGATTGCGCTCTATTTTCTCATTAGATTGGTCACCCGGTGGGTTGAGCAGAAAGGGATCACGCACCTGATCTGCTTGACCGGAGTCGTAGAGGTTAAACCCCGAAGCTAGCGTGCCGCCATTAAATCCACCAACCATCTGAAAATAGGCTTTCACCGCTTGGCAGGGAACTCCTAGTTCCTGCTGCATGTAGCGAACCACTAGATAGGTGCCCAGATCGGAAGGTACGGAATCAAAACCACAGCAGGGAATAATCCGGGTGCCGTCGGATGAAGCTTGCTGATGATAGCGATTTATCAAGCGCTTGACCCAGGGAGTTTCACCCGTAATATCCACATAATGAGTCTGAATCCGCACACAGGCATCAACGATGCCATCCCCATAGACCGCAAAGGGGCCAGCGATGTTCACTAAAATCCGGGTCTGGGAGACCATCTCATCGATCGCCCGTTGATCTTGGCTATCCGCGACGATGACATTCACTTCAATGCCGAGTTGGGATTTAACCGCTTCCAGCTTTTGTCGGTTCCGACCCGCGATCGCCCAATGCACCTGACCTGGGTGAGTATGCTGGGCAAAGTATTGCACGGTTTGCTGACCAACGAAGCCCGTAGCCCCATAGAGGACAACATCATAACGACGGTTAGCCATGGGATCTAATTCTCCTGAGCAACCATGCGATTTCTGACTTGCTTTACAATCCTAAGACCTAATTCCAGTAACAGTGGAAGCAGCCAACCCCGCCCTAGCGTTTTTACAGCAAGTGCAAGCCCGAAAACCTTAGAGTGATGCTCTGTCTCAGAAGTGTTGAAAGATAGCTTATGGTTTCCCTAACGAGTAGGGAGTAGACGGTTTCGATGGATAGCCTGATCAGCTCCCTGGCTTGATCGGCGGTCAGGGTTTCAGGTGATATCGGCAGCAGTGCCCCCGAAAGCTTTGAACTGGGTTGCTATTTTCTGGAGTTCGACTAGACGCTGTGGAGGTTTCGCTCCTTCCGCATCCGCAGCCCATCTCATCAGCATGGGAACCTCCCCCACCAGAAACCCTCGAACAATTTCCTTTTCTTGTTCGGTTTTTATCTGCCTCAGTAGCATTTCTATGAATTCTTTTTCCACCTTCTATTCCTCTAATTCGAGTTTCCATTCAATTGGTTTCCCTAACGAGTAGGGAGTATAAAACGATCTCTGCCCTCATTTTTAGGATTTGTAGGGTCTATACGAATTTCGTAATGGTATAAAACCGCCAAAACATCAGCAATAGACAAACAACCTCCTATATGCCCAACACCTAAGTGGCCAATTTCATTCACAATAAAGCGCCTTATTTCTTTTGCCTTATCTTCAACCAAACTAACGTTAAAATTCATAAACATTCTCCTTTCAAACAATATTAGTAATAAGAGTAATTACGCCCATAATAAAAAGTGCGCTATAGGTAACTTTGGTAAAAACGTCATTATGTATCTTGTTATGTGCCCAAACACCTAAAACTGTGCCAACTGCTAAAAATATTAATCCGTATAAAGATGTGTTTACTACCTCTGTTGTAATTTGATTAGCCAAATACATTTGTGTAAGCAAAATAACATTTAGTGTAACCCAAATTAGGCACAATGTGGCTCTAAAGCTAGATTTGTTTTTTAGTTTTTCAGTGGCATAAACAATAATTAGCGGCCCACCAGATGCAAACGCGCCATGCACAATTCCACCGCAGAAAACGAGAAAAAGAGCAGGAGCATCTTTAATTTGCATAGCGTTTGTTACTATACCAAAGCTAATTAAAATACCTCTTATTGAAACAATAACCATAAACACCCCAAGAAATATCAATAAACCTGATTTTGGCAGAACATTGTAAATTAAAATGCCAATAGGCAAGCCCATCAAAAGTAGTAGCATCATTTTGTTATATTGTTTCCAGTCAATATCCTTATAAGCTTTAATAAGAACATAACCACAAGTAATCACTGTGTAAAGTGTTAAAACAGGTTTTGCTACATGAATGCCTACAAGCATAGAAACAAGCGGCATAGACAACACAGTGCTTCCAAAACCAGTAATGCCTTCTAAAAAGTGCACTGCAACAACGATAAGCCCAAAAAGTAATATAGTAGTCCAAAAACTCATGTTTTCCTCCAGCCTATCGTGATAACAATTCGTTTATGTATAACACTTTGCCTATTTTAACAGCTTCTTCAGCGGCAATACCAACAACAACTGCATAAAGACCTTCTGTTACAGTTGCAGTGTCTGTTTTCGCACCTTCAATGTTATCTATAAAGTGTTTGTGCTCGAAGTATGTGCCACCCTTATGTCCGCTTTCTTGAATAACTGTTGGGTAACAAGGGGCACTAATTTTAGAAGCTGCGTATTCAGAAGCTAATATTTCCAAATGAGTTTCTGGGCGTTTATCTGGCAAGTAGTCATCGTTTTCAAAACCTCTTAGCCTACCTTTGTTTCCATTCAATTGGTTTCCCTAACGAGTAGGGAGGGGCAATAGTCATGGTTTCGCAGTTTCGATAGACGGAGGCGTGGAGGGAAGGGGTTCTTTCCCAATGTCGTACCACAGCAAAACGACAAATTCCTGTTTATCAGGATTTTCAGGATCACTCTTCAGATCGTCACCTTCCTGCTGCCATTCATCCCCTTCTAGTTCGTTGTTGATAAAGTCAGCTAATTCCGCTGCATCCTGAGGGGTTGCCTGCCGTTTGTTGGCTTTCAGAATCTCCAAAACACGCTCTTGATCAACCATTGCTAATAGATCCCTTCCTTATTTTTGCTGGTTTAGTGAGTTTCCATTCAATTGGTTTCCCTAACGAGTAGGGAGTACCACTTCCCTAGTGGTATCGTGCCAGTTGAAGTGCAGTTTCCATTCAATTGGTTTCCCTAACGAGTAGGGAGACGGATATTAACTGATTTGTAATGGCATGAAGATAAGTTTCCATTCAATTGGTTTCCCTAACGAGTAGGGAGACGGATATTAACTGATTTGTAATGGCATGAAGATAAGTTTCCATTCAATTGGTTTCCCTAACGAGTAGGGAGACGGATA
>NZ_JJML01000047.1 GCF_000775285.1 Neosynechococcus sphagnicola sy1
GGTGCGTGAAACCACCGAAGATGAGTCTCAGAACTATGGTTACAAGTTTGGTCAAGAGGAAGAAACCTACAACATTGTGGCTGCCCACGGCTACTTTGGTCGGTTGATCTTCCAATACGCATCCTTCAACAACTCTCGGGCGCTGCACTTCTTCTTAGGTGCATGGCCTGTGATCGGGATTTGGTTTACGGCTCTGGGCATTAGCACCATGGCGTTTAACCTCAATGGATTTAACTTCAACCAGTCTGTGATTGATTCCCAGGGTCGAGTGATCAATACTTGGGCTGACATCATCAACCGGGCGAACTTGGGTATGGAAGTGATGCATGAGCGCAATGCTCACAACTTCCCCCTGGATTTGGCTGCGGGTGAGGCGGCTCCGGTTGCTCTAGTGGCTCCTGCTATCCACGGTTAATTCCTCCTCGGTTAACGGTTGAGTCTGTTAAGTCATCAGCGCTCCCTTCCCAGGGGGCGCTGATGATGTTGGAAGCAATTGGAACGATCACGATGGATCAATTTCCACTAGTGCTAATACCTCCTGCCATCCGACGTCTAAGGTCTGAGCTTCCTCCTGTACCACCCTTTCAGGATCAGATGCCTGTGTGCCCTCGGGTTGACTTACAACTCATCAATATAAAATTGATATTTCTAGAAGCCTTGGGGCTGATGATCTTAGGAATTATCTTCACCCAGTTCTTGGGTTACTTGGGAACTCTGGTATTGCTTTTAGGATTGGTGGGTTTAGCAATTCAAATCTGGCAGCAACGCCGCACTTACGCCCAACGGGCTCGGGAATATCACCAACAACTGGAAAGCTATTATCAAGCCCTGGAACTATACTGCAAGAAAGAACTTTGCTACCAAGCCGAGATGACGGCAGCTTGTAGCCCTGATAAGGTTTCTGCCTACCAGTACCCACGACTTTTAAAAATTCTTGGTCGCACGGTGGTCGAAGATGGGGTGACCACGATCGCCCCTACATCCCCCGCGATCGCGATGTGGCTGCCAAGTCTACACCACTATTTCCCAGACAAAATCTCCACGGGTCTCTGGTTCAAAATGCCCCTAGAGCAACGACCCTATACGATTGATCTAGCTTACATTGACCCGGCGATCAATTTGCGCATTGCCATTGAGGTGGATGAACCCTATGACCTGGAATCGCTACAACCGACGCAGTTTTTTGCGATCGCGCGCCGATGAAGCCTGGAATACATTTTTCCTCGGTCAAGGCTGGCTCGTTGTCCGCTTTAGCCTCCAGCAAGTGACAGCGCAGCCCCAGTCCTGTTGTCGCGCGATCGCCCAGGTTCTCCACCAATTACTCGCGGACCCATTGCTATTGAAGCCTTTCGAGGAGGTACCGGAGTTAGTGCCAATGCCGCGATGGACTGAAGCGGAAGCCCGACAAATGCTAGCGCGGGAAAGGGTACTCTCAGAGTAAAGGACACCCTTAGGCGGGCTGCCAAAACTGTGAGACTTCATGGCCTAACTGCTGCACCATCTGCCGGAGCAGGGGTAAACTCAGACCAATGACATTGCTGTGACAACCCTCTAGTTTGTCTATAAACAGACCCCCACGACCCTCTAGGGCAAAGCAGCCTGCACAATTCAGTGGTTCGCCCGTGGCGATATAATCTGCAATTTCGCGATCGCTGATTTGGGCAAAATAGACCCGCGTTACCTGGGCTTTCACCAAGAGGCGACGATCTGCTGCCAATCCATCCACTAAGGCATGGCCGGTCCATAAATCCCCCACCTGACCTCGCATTTGTTGCCAGCGTTGGAATGCATCGTCGGGATCCCTTGGTTTACCGTGAATGGTGCCGTTGAGGGCCAGCACTGAATCGCAGCCTAAAATCAGCTGGGGAAAGGCACCCTCCTCCGGCAGTTGCGCAGCAACGGCTTCTGCTTTCAAGCGGGCTAAGGCTTGCACCAGTGCCAGGGGATCACTGAGTTGTACCTGGGATTCATCCACCTGGCTGGGAAAGACAAGCGGTGTGATGCCAGCACTTTGTAATAATCGGTAGCGTGCGGGTGAGGCAGAGGCTAAAACAAAAGTACCCATTAATAATTAACTTGGAAGGACTTCACAGCCTGTTCTAGTAAGGAATGAATCTTAGACCAGCGCTTCTCCGTGGTTGAAGCATTAAACGTATAGAGCTTCCCCCGGCTAACGACGGCACTGGCAAGGTTGTGTCGCTGCTGCTTGTTAGAGAGGGTGACGGCGTACTCTAGCAAATAATAGGTTTTAGCATCTATCTGGCGGGCTTCGGCATTTACCAGCTCGGCTTGTCGTCCCGATCCAGGAGGGGCGATCGCAGCTTTTGAGAGGCGATAGCCGACTTCACCCGGAGTGCCCAAGTCCTCAAGAGTTTTGCCAGCCGGAATCGGATTAATTACCACACTGACATTTTCGCTCTGCTCGATCAAGTCGTGAAAAACAATATCGGGGCCGCTGGTTACCTTGACAGGTGCCCAACCGACTGGATAGAGGAAGGCGTAACCATCGGAACTGTCTACGTAGGGTTGGAGACCACCCACGGCTAAGGCAGCTGGACAGGGACTCAGACTCAGACTCAACATGACCAGCAACATGGCTGCAAGCTTTTTCAGCATTTCCTTCACTCCTTCCGTGGCGGTGCTGCGGCCATCCCATCCGGTACTGTCTTGAGGAGAGATGCAACCTTTCTATTCTCCCATCAATCATTTCCCAGAGTTGGCTGTCAACGTGCAGTTGTATGATTTGGAGCAGCCTATGATCATATCCATCCGTATAACGCTGAATACTTGCAGGCTGCACCCTTGAACTTTCCCAGGCTCCTCCTCCCGGCATGAAACAACTTTGGATATCTCTCAAGCCCTATCTCCGCTGGGCAATTCTGGGAGGAACCCTTTTTTTTGTCGCCAAAGTCTTGAAAGACAATTGGCAAGAGGTTGCCGCTACCCGTCTCGATCCGGGGGGCTGGATCTTTCTGATCGCTGCCTTGGTGGTGACGCTCGCTGCCCACACTTGGGCGGGGTGTGTCTGGGGCTGGATTCTTCGGGACCTCTATCAGTCAGTTCGCACCCCTTGGGCGATTCGTGTGTATCTCAAGACCAATATTGCTAAGTACTTACCGGGGAATGTCTGGCACTACTATGGACGCATTGCCGCCGCCAAAACCATTGGGATTTCCCTGAGTACAGCTGCGTTAAGTGTGTTGCTAGAACCCTTACTGATGGCAGCGGCAGCCCTACTGCTCATTTTGGTCGGGAGTCAACAATCTTGGACAAAAATGCAGGGGGTGTTGCATGGCCTGTCCATTGTAGGCGTGGTCGGGTTGGTGTCTGGCCTGGTTGTGATTCATCCCAGGGTGCTGAATCCGCTGATGCGGTTTTGGAGCCGCCTCAAAGCCAAGGCAACCCATGGATTCCCCGCTGATGCTTCCACCTCTTATATCCGCTGCTATCCCCTCAAACCCCTGATGGGAGAACTGGTATTTCTCTCCCTGCGCGGCGCGGGATTCTTCTGTACGTTGCTGGCATTTAGTGTCATTCAGCCCAGTCAAGTCATTTTGGTGCTCACCACCTTTAGCCTTGCTTGGTTCCTGGGCTTAGTGCTGCCCGGAGCACCTGGGGGCATTGGGGTGTTTGAAGCTGCCGCGATCGCCCTGTTAGATAAATCCTTTTCACCTGGAATTGTCCTGACCACGGTTGCCCTGTATCGGCTGCTCAGTATTCTAGCCGAGACCCTGGGAGCTGGTCTCGTCTGTTTAGAAGAACGCTATTTGATGCATCCGGTTGACTAATCAAGTGGTTCCCAGGGTGATGCAACAGGTCAGCAGCAGGTTAATCAGGAGCAACACCGCCATGGTTGACTGAGTGACTTGGGGATGGGAGGACGGTACCACTAGCTGCCGCACCAAAATGGAAGCCATGGTTCCGGTGGTATAGCTCATACATAGGATCAAGTAAGGCCAGCTGACGGAGAATTGCCAGATCAGAGCGCAACCCCAGATCATAAACCAGCCTAATGCCAAAACCCCCATTACCAGTTCAATAAACTGTGGTGGGTGATTCCGACTTTCTTGCACTAGGGTGCGCCACCAGAATTGACACGCTCTCATGGGAACCTCGACTTATGTCGGTTCGCGACTGCTTAGCTTCTCAGATGTCTGGCCCATTCTAGCCCCCTGATAAAGCTGGACAATTTGGTCAACTACTTGGTCAATGGTCAAGCCATCTGTTGGTATTGCAATTGCGTCCCCTGCTTGGCGTAAGGGTGATAAATTGCGTTCACTATCCTGCTGGTCTCGTGACAGAATCGCCTGCTCTAGCTGTGCAAGGCTGATCTCCTCTTTGCCCTGCTGCTGCAATTCCAGTTGTCGGCGGCGGGCTCGTTCTTGGATGGAAGCGGTGAGGAAAATCTTGACCTCGGCATCGGGAAACACATGAGTGCCAATATCTCGGCCTTCCATGACAATACCTCCCTGGCGACCAAAACGGCGTTGTTGGTTCACCAAGGCACGACGCACAGCGGGTTGGGCAGCGATCGCAGACACTTTGGCAGTGACGGCTAAACTTCGAATTTCCTCGGTGACATCCTCTCCCTGTACCCACACTCGGAGAGTATCGTTCTCGGTGCCGATCTCGATCTGGCATTGGCTGACCAATTCAGCGATCGCGGGTTGATCGGTGATCTCGATCTGGTTTTGTAAGACGAACCAGGTAATTGCCCGATACATTGCCCCCGTATCGAGATAGAGAAGCCCCAAGACTTGGGCAACCCGGCGAGCCACGGTGGATTTCCCAGCCCCTGCGGGCCCATCAATGGCGACAATGGGGCGGCGATTGCGCAGCAGCAGATTGTCGATCAGGCGGGTGGAACCGAGATAAGCCGCGATCGCCAAGAGTCCTTGGTCATCTAAAGTGGTTAAAGGCTTGAGGCTTTCGGGATCGACCAACTCAATATAATCAAGCTGTACCGTTGGCGCGGTTGCTAAGGTCTGGTTCACTGCCGCAATCAGCACCGGGGGCGATCGCTCCCCCGACCGGAATAATTGCTCAGCTCGTTGTAACCCTGCGAAGATCACCGCCGCTTCTTGGCGTTGTGGTGCTGATAAATACTGATTTCGCGAACTCACCGCTAAACCACTGGATTCCCGAACCGTTGGACAGGCGATAATCTCAACGGGAAAATGCAGATCCAACACCAACTGGCGGATGATCGCTAACTGTTGCGCATCTTTCTGCCCAAAATATGCTCGGTCGGGTTGCACCAAATGGAACAGCATCGACACAATGGTGGCAACTCCCTGAAAATGCCCCGGTCGAGAGCGTCCACAGAGGCCAGCGGTCAAACTAGGAGGGGGGAGCACCTGGGTTAATTGCCACGGCTTCTCGAGTTCAGCCCCTTGTAGCTGTAATGCCGTTGACGTTGGGGTAAAGAGCACATCTATCGATGCCTGCTCACACAATTGCCGATCTTGCGCTAGGGAGCGGGGATACTGCTGCCAGTCCTCTGTAGGGGCAAATTGCAGTGGATTCACAAAAATGCTGACCACAACCAGATCATTGTCACGCCGTGCCTGTTGGATCAAGCTGGTATGTCCCTCATGGAGCGCCCCCATGGTAGGGACAAAGCCAACACTGGGCTTGGCTGCACAAGCGAGCGCTGGGTGCAGCCATTTAGATCCATTGAGAATCTGATCGAGATAGCAGCGTAATCCTGCAACCGTCGAGAAGCTGCGCATGGGTTTGGCTAGGTCAACTTTTTGCTAGCCCTAGTCTAGCAGTGGGTTAACTACTGCCCCAGTACCTCCAAGCGTACCGGAGCCACGCCGCTACTGACCAAACCAATGGTTTGCGCTGCCGCTGTCGATAAATCGATAATCCGACCATGGGAAAAGGGGCCACGATCGTTGATCCGTACCACCACCGAGCGACCATTATCGACATTGAAGACTCGCACCCGCGTCCCAAAGGGCAGGGAACGGTGAGCCGCAGTTAAATCGTATTGATTGAAGGGTTCACCACTGGCACTGGGACTGCCATGAAAACCAGGCCCATACCAGGAAGCCATGCCACTCAACTGGAAGCGGACAGGCCCAAAAGCAATCTGTTGCACCTGCGACCGCGGCTTGCCAGCAACCTCCCGCAGGGGAGGGGCATTGCCGAGGAGGCGACGCAGGCGGTTGGCAACCTGTAGTGCCGTAGCTTCCGAGTTCTTTTGCTTTCCGGGAACCAGGGTGGAACTGTCAAGGGTGACGAGCAATCGACCACCAGCTTCGATGGTGTAGCGATCGCGCCGCACCCCGGTGGCATCTGGTTCTGCTTTCCACTGGACTTTGATGGTAGTGGGATCGATCTTGTCTCGTGATAGTTGATTCAGTTGCGCCGCCACCGCCGTTGCCCGCCAAACTGGATCGGTGATTGCGGAGGTGGTGAGGCTGGAATCGGGGGAAGTGGCGCTGGAAATAGCGGTGATGCCAGTGACCGCTGTGGAAATGACTGCAGATTTAACGTTGGCATTCAGCGGCGAGACTGCATTTCCAGGCGTACCCATTTTGATCGTCTGGGAGGAACGGCGACCAGAACCTAAGAAAGTTAGGATAGGGAGATTCCGGACATACAGGGTTGCAGCCTTGCGTCCAGACCATTCATGGGGTTGGATTTTGGCGATGATTTCTCCACTGACTTGAGGCGTGGAAGGAGCTTGACGTTCGCCTACTTTTACAACATCACTGCGCTGCAGTTGCGCGGGGTTCAAAGGAATAGAGGTGGGAACTTGTGACAGTTGGGAAAGTGGTTTGATGGCAAACGGTACAGCCCCTGAAGACGGGATAGTATCTTGACCTTGAGCTACTGCTACACTCTGCTTCACCTGGGAGGCATAAGCTGTCCCCAGGGCAGCAACAAGTATTGCGAGTTTAAGGCCATTCCAATGTTTTTGATTCATACGTCCATAGGTGAAGGTCACTAAGGAGGCGAGCGCAAGCCTCAAATCGGCACTGATGAGGGGAACCCCCTGCCACCGAAAAACTCATACTCGTTCCGTGTTCACTTTTGGTGAGTAACTGCAACAGACTATCACGAACTTCCTAGCTTCGGGATCAGGGTAGTACCTGCCTGACCCACAATTAAGCCTTAGCTCGAGACTCAGAGGTCTACAGGAAAAACTGTTCCTGACTGACTTTCCGCCGTCTCAGTACCCTAAAGTAATATATTAATATATCGAAATATTTACAAAACTTTACAATTTGTCGATGTTTTTGCCCCTCAAATGCTCCTATTGGGGGATGCTCGATGATGAAGCTTGGGTAAAGATGGTGCTTTTTAAGGAAATTCGGCATTGCTGGGAATTGATGAGTAAAATACACCCTGCATAGAGTGTTGGCGATGTAAATCATGGATTATCGTGAGGCAGGGGTCGATGTGGTGGCGGGTCGCGCATTTGTAGGCCAGATCCGCAAGCTAGTAGAACAAACTTACCGTCCGGAAGTCTTGGGGCAACTGGGTGGATTCAGTGGCTGTTTTCAACTGCCCACGGGTTATCGAGAGCCAGTCCTGGTGTCAGGAGCGGATGGCGTTGGCACGAAACTGAAGCTCGCTCAAGAGCTGGACTGTCACCATACTGTTGGCATTGATCTGGTCGCCATGTGTGTGAACGATGTCCTCACCTGCGGGGCGGAACCCTTGTTTTTCCTCGATTATTTGGCAACCAGTCAACTCAACCCTGCCCAGTTGACCCAGGTGATCACGGGCATTTCCCAAGGATGCCAGACAGCAGGCTGCGCTCTGCTGGGCGGCGAAACAGCTGAAATGCCAGATTTTTATCAACCCCAGGAGTATGACTTAGCTGGCTTCTGCGTTGGGATTGTGGAAAAAGGGCAGATGTTGGATGGTTCCCAGGTTCAGGTGGGCGATCGCGTCATTGGCTTAGGCAGTCAAGGGGTTCATAGTAATGGTTTTAGTCTGGTGCGGAAAATTGTCCGAGATCGTGGTTGGCAGTGGAGCGATCGCCCCAATCTCCTAGCTGGAGAAACCTTAGGAGCAGTATTACTTACACCGACCCAAATCTATGTCAAGCCAGTTTTAGCAGCGCGGCAGGCGGGTCTGATGGTTCATGGCATGGCTCATATCACCGGGGGGGACTGCCGGAAAATTTACCCCGTTGCTTGGGAATGAATCAAAGTATCAAAATAGACATTAGCACCTGGGAAATTCCCCCGATCTTTACCTGGCTTGCCCAGGCAGGAGATGTCAATCTTTCCGATATGTTCAACACCTTTAATATGGGAATTGGCTATGCCCTGGTTGTGCCTCCCTCCCAGGTAAAAGCAACCCTTCGCTGGTTTACTGACCGGGAAATGAATGCCTGGGAAATTGGCGGTGTCATCAATGGCGATCGCGAATTGCTGGGAATTCCTGAATAGGCCGGGATGCAGGCGTTGCTTCATCCAAGTATGCATCGAAGAGCTTAACAATGCCACAAGCCAGGTACAGGTAAATTTTGGGATTGCCAGAAAGAGTAGATTCATACCGCTAATCAGCAACACCGGAATGCATTGGCAGAGCCGCTGCGAGCTAGAACCCTCTTCGAGGATGGCACACAGAGTAGTGATGCCACAAACACAGACACCTCAGAAATCAAAGTCCAAATCCCTTGGGTTTTGAGTGTTACCGCCAGTGACTTCAGTGCAATTCAGTGTTGTGGAGATTAGCCATGCTCTTGATCAAGATCCCACCGGATTCCTAGCTTTCTCCGCTGCTAGAATCATCTCCCCAGGGAAGGTAAACTTTAGTTGCACAGCTTTGATCCCAGCCCAGAACAGATTATATTTAGAGGTGAAGCAGACAGGCTTCCCTGGCAGATTCAACAGCCAAGTTCACATCAAATCAATGAGGTAAAAAAGCTGTTATTTCTCCGATCTGTCTCGTTAACCAACAGCATCACCCAAACGGCAAGCTGATACTTCCTCAATCTGAAACATAGGGAGATAGGCAACTAGTTGTTCAAGAGACTCTTGCAATTAGTGCAACTCTGTAGTTAAGACATAAGATGAGGAGTTTACTCGGTGGACTAGTCTTGGGTGTTGTTGTTTTTAAATGAAATTTTATTATGTTCAATTCCGTAGATTTAAATGCTGAATTTCTCAGTCAATCGAAACTAAGGCTATAAATAAAACCAAAGCTGATCTCTTCAGTCTCTGAAAGTCTGCCCAGGATGGATTGTAATCGGGGCTTAAATCACCAGAGTCACCCAGTGGGTTGGAAGGCATCTGTAAATCAGAACTGCCTCTAGATCTTCGGTAAAGTGATGGGCAACACTGTTTAGACCACAGTTTGCGGCTAGAACTTCTAGAGAGTTCTCTGCATCCCTTCCTTCTCATTCAGATAGCATTCATCATGGCAATCATTGCCCTTAAGGCCTGGTATCTTCAAGAGTATGAACCGCTCCGAGACTTAGAAAAGCGTCCCCATGACCTGCGGCTCAACAAAAATAGCCTCTTAAAGTCAGCCCTGAGGGCAGACTTCCTTGATGACAGTGAAACGGTCAAGCACTCAGCTTGGTTCCAGCGCTATCTCCAAGGCGAGAGGGTTGAGTTTTATATTGAAGGCAGTGGTGGCTATGCCATTGCCAATATTGACCTCAGCAGCCACGAAATTTATTTCATCAAACAAGAGGTTCTGGCTCATTTAGAACCAACGATTTTCTTCTGTTACCAGACGGAATACCCTGTCTCCAGTGATTTATTGCGAGACGAACTGAAGCAGACGATTGCCACACTGAACCATCGGGCACGCCTGCCCATTCTCTTGGAAGAGTCCCATCGCCTGACGGAAGGCCCCCTGCGACTTAACAGTACCCTGATCCGCAAAATGCGTCTGAGCCTGCTGCTGGTTGCTGATGTCACCGCGATCGCCCAGATTCCAGGAACACCTCCCCAACTGATTCCCAGTCCCAAGGTTTGTGTGGAGGTCGGCTATGCCTTGGAAAGTAAACGACCGGAACAAATTTTATTACTACACCAAGAGCGGGCAGAAATGCCAGGGCAATTTCCCTTTGATTTGCCTAGCCCGAACCGCTTCAGCTTTCAGACCCAGGCAGACTTACACAAAGCCTTACCCCAGATGATTTCCACCCAGCTGCGGCGATATCATCTCTTCATTGATGCGTGACCCGTGAAGATTTTTTGATGGGTTAAAAACCCTCAAAAAATCACTTCAATTCAAGCCCTTGAGCCATCAACGAGTGGCTGACAAAGTCTTAGTTTTTGGGAACAGCAGAGACACCGTAGTAATCGGGTTCATGGCCGGGTCGCCATTTAATATTGCAGCCAATACTAGGGCGTTGCTCTAAGGGCAGGGGCTGGTGGGCGAGAACTGCATCAATGGCCGTTCGTAGATCTCGACCATCCACTGGCAGATTGTTGCCCGGACGGCTATCATCTAATTGCCCCCGATAGACCAACTGGAACTTACTATCAAACAAAAAGTAATCAGGGGTACAGGCGGCACTGTAAGCCTTGGCGGTTGACTGATCCTCATCGAAGCAATAGGGGAAGGTGAACCCCAGCCGCTCAGCCATTGCCTTCAGGTATTCCGGGCTATCTTGGGGATGGGTCTCAATACTGTTGGAGCTAATGGCTACAATTCCCAGGGGTTGATGCTGATAATCCTGACCGATGCGCGCTAACTCTTGCTCCACATGCTTGACGAAGGGGCAGTGCTCACAAATAAACATCACCAAGAGTGCTTGTTTGCCTGCGAAGGTAGTCAGGGAAATAGTTTGCCCGGAAACAACATCGGGTAACTGAAAATCTGGAGCCGGGGTGCCCAGCTCTAACATCATTGAGGCAGTACGTGCCATTGTCTGAAGATCCTCCTAATCTGAGTCGTAGCCAGGAAAGGCTTGAGATATCGTGCTGGTCAGGCAGCTTAGATCATTCTCGGGGCTGACGCAAGGGACATTTGAACCGATGGGTACTTGGGTTGTGCCACCAATTACTTTGACTGCATTTCCAGCTTAATTTGATCCATCGTTCTTTAAGACCCTTTATCCATCAACTCAAGAATAACGGAGTTCTAGTTGTAGTAGCGAACGGAGTGTAGATAGTGATCCAGCGCTTGATCGGGGCTACCGATAAACTCAATTTGTCCCTTATTTAACCAGACTACACGTTCACAGGACTGGCGGATAAAGTCGAGATCGTGGGAAACCACCAAGACCGTCGCATGGGCTTCCCAAAATTTCTCAATCCGCTGTTTACACTTACTTTTAAAGCTTTCATCGCCAACGGAAAGGACTTCATCCAAAATTAGAATGTCCGGCTGTACATCTGTGGCGATCGCAAACCCGAGCCGCGCCACCATCCCCGAAGAAAGTGCTTTCACTGGTACGAGAGCATAGTCTTCTAGTTCAGAAAATTCTAAAATTGACCGCGATCGCCGGAGCATTTCAGACCGGGAGAACCCCAGCAGCACGCCATTAAAAATAATGTTGTTGTTCACCGACATCTCTGGATCAAAGCCAGCCCCCAGCTCAATCAGGGGGGCGATTTTACCCAATACCTGAACATTACCTGTGGTCGGCCGGAGAATGCCACAGATGATCTTGAGGAGGGTAGACTTCCCGGAACCATTAGAGCCGACGATGCCGATTTTCTCGCCGGTCTTGACCGTCAACTCGACCCGATCCAAGATTAATTTTCTTGCTGGTTTCCGGTACTTGCCCTCCAAAAACGACAGCACGGTTTTTTTAGGTCATAGGTGTACTCCTCTTGGGTTCGTCGCCACAAAGAAACCTGATTGAGCCGAATCACTTCCATCTAAAGCAAATCCATAAACTGCGATCGCGACCGACTGAAGCAAAGCCATCCCAACCCCAAAATCAAGAGACTGCTCAATAATGCCTTTCCGATCAAAATCAGATCAGGGGCAGTTCCCACCACAGCAATCTGACGCAAGCTCTCAATAATGGAAGCCAATGGATTCAGTCCTAATAACTTTTTCACATTGCCCTGCACAATATTTGCCGGATAGAAAACGGCACTGCTCATCAAGATCACAAGGAGAATTAATTCATAGAAGTAGGGCAAATCTCGAAAAAATACGTAGAGGGCGCTGACAAAGAAACTCACACCCATGGAAACAAAGATCAAGGCTAGCAGTGGCAGCGACAGGGCTAAGACATTCAAAATGCTCCCTGACTTGATCAGCGCCACCACCGCTAACAGGGGCAGCACCCCCACCACAAATTGAAAGATGTTAGCCCCCACCATCGAGACAGGAAAAATGCTGATCGGGATACTGATCTTGTTCAAGAGCCCCCCATTGCCGACAATGCTTGGCAGGGCTTGGGTTGTGGAAGCCGAGAAAAAACTTGATCACCACCAAGCCCGTAAAGACGGCAAGGACATAGTTGAGAACCGAGTCACCATAGTAAGACTTGAAGGCAGCCCCAAAAATGGCGGTATAAAGTCCCGTCATCAACAGGGGATTGAGCAATGACCAATACACCCCCAGCAAAGAGCCTCGATAGCGAACTTTCAGTTGCCGCGCGATCAAAACCTGGAGTAACTCCCAATAGCGCTGTGCTTGTGCCCAATTTTTCTCGGATTTCAGCGAAAGTATCATAGTGAACGGAAGGCAGGGGGCAAGGTAAACAAAGGCTAAGAGATTGAAGATGGGGTCTCATCAGTTCCTGGATGGATGGCTCCGATGAGTAAGCCAGGTTTGGTCTCGGAGGGCGGTAAAGGGTATGGGAATAGTCAGGCAAAAGGTTTGAAGCGTGGTGCTCACGGTCACTCACTCCCACGGCACGTAGATTCAAGGCTGGCCGTGCAATGTTGTGCCAGTGCCCACAGTTTATCAGTCGAGAGTCCCCGGGCGATCGCCTCCGAGAGGGTCTGGGTGACCTCTGAAAGCACTGCTTCCGAGGAGAGTTGACCCGCAACAGCCACAATTTTGGGATGGGCGGTGGCGACAATTTTCTCGGTTGCCCCCACTAAAGACTCATGGAGTTTCTCACCGGGGCGCATTCCCGTGACCTGGATGGGAATATCCAAATCGGGGGTAAATCCTGCTAGTTGAATCATCTGATGGGCCAGTTCATAGATGTTCACAGGCTCTCCCATATCTAAAATCAAGGTCTGTCCAGACTGCCCCACCGCCAGACTTTGAATCACGAGTTGCGAGGCTTCTGGTGTGGTCATAAAGTAGCGGGTCATCCCTCGATCCGTCACGGTCACAGGCCCCCCCCTGGCAATTTGCTGCTCAAAGATCGGGACAACACTGCCGCGACTGCCAAGAACATTGCCAAACCGCACAATTAAGTAGCGAGTTTGACTTTTGGTAGCATACGCTTTCACCATCAGTTCTGCCAAGCGCTTACTCAAACCCATAAAACTGGTGGGGTCAATGGCTTTATCCGTGGAAATCATCACAAAGGTTTGGACGCCGCAGGCTGCCGCTAATTGGGCGAGATGGGCGGATGCCAAACTATTATTCTCAATTGCCTCCGTGGGGTTGCGCTGCATCAGGGGCACGTGCTTGTGAGCCGCAGCATGAAAAACAATATCAGGCTGCCAGACTTTGAAGATGTCTTGCATTCGCTGGCTGTGGCGAATATCGGCAATGATGGGCGTGGTCATCACCGTCGGGAAGTCTCGCCCCAACTCCTGCTGGATATTGAAAATACTATTCTCCCCTCGCCCCAACAACAACAACTGTTTAGGATCGAGGCGAACCAATTGGCGACAGATCTCGGAGCCAATGCTGCCCCCGGCTCCGGTGACTAGAATTGTGCGTTGATAGACTTGAGCCTTGGCGGAGGGGAAGTGAGGGGTAAAGGCAAGCGCCGGATCTAACTGAATTTCCGGACGTCCTAGAATATCTTGGATTTTGATTTCTCGAGCCTGGGGAATCAGCCGTTGACTCCCCAGAATTTCTGCTTGTCCCGGCAAGACCTTCAGTTTTAGCCCAGTACCTCGGGAGAGATTGACAATTTTGCGAATTTTGTCGGCACTGGCGGAGGGCATAGAAATCAACACTTGCTCGACCTTCAGGCGCTGGGCGATCGCAACCAGCTGCTGGGTTTGTCCCAACACGGGCTTCCCTTCGACTTTGCGACCCACCTTGGTGGCATCATCGTCAACAAATCCCACCACTTCCAGATGAAGTTGGGGGTTCTGCTGCACTTCTTTCACAATTTGAGCCCCTGCGAGACCCGCTCCGACTAAGAGCACCCGATGGCGTTCTCCTCCTGAGGCGCTCGATAGCTGTTCCAGTTGTTGTCGGCGAGACGACCCGCGACGGACATAGCGCAGGGTCACCATCCCTAAAAAACAGAGACTCCAGTCAATCACAGCCACGCTCAGGGGAATGCCCAGGGTGGTAGAAACAGCAGGTAACACCCCCCGTGTCACCACGAGCTGTGCCAGGGAGTACAGGCTAACCGCCTGGAGCAGGGAAATCGCATCTTTAAAATCAAACAAACGCCAGACCTGTTGGTACAGACCCAGACGACTTTGTAGCAACAAACGCCCTGGTACAGCAATTAGGGGTAAGAGCAATGCCAAGATGTCATGGGTGGGGGGGGTTACGCCTTCAAATCGCAACCAGAAGGCAGCACTACAGGCGAACCAGGCGACCAACCCATCTAAGCTCAACTGTCCCAGTCGATAGACAAATGGTGGGATCGCAGGCTTGGTCATCAATCTTTTACCGTCAGACTCAATCTCTATTCATGGTACTCATACCGCAGCCCTAATCTCGACGGCTGCCCAGATAAGGTTGGGGATCTGCTGCTACCCAGCCCAGGGTGGAGGCATGGCGCACTTCAAAGTGGAGGTGAGGTTCCACAAGACTCGGTGTCCCCGTGGTACCCACGGTTCCCAAGCGATCGCCTGCCTGAACCTGCTGCCCAGTTTTCACCGCCAGATGATCCAGCTGGGCATAGCGGGTTTGGAGTCCTCCCGGATGGTTGACAACCACCAGTTGACCATAGACTCCCTGGCTGCCTGCAAATGCCACCACACCTCGATCCACCGCCTGCACCGCAGCTCCCAGGGGGGCTGCCAGATCCCAGCCACTATGGAAAGCCACCTCTCCGGTGCGGGGAAACAGTTGCCAGCCATAGCCCATGAGCAAGGGGGCAGTAACTGCCAAGGGATAGGCGGGGAAACGTCGCGGGAGGGCTGTCGCTGGGGGCACCAATGGTTGAGCCGGGGATTGATTAGGTGACCAATTCACCCCTGGTACAAAGACCACCTGGGGATTCGGCTGGCAGCCATTGACCTCAAATAGGGTATCTGGACGTACCTGAAAGGCACGGGCGATCGCTTGCCAGGTCTGTCCAGGGGAAACTGCGACTCGGATGCCATTGTAGGGGGGAATCCAGATGTCTTGACCGGGGGTGACGCGACCCTGGCGCAGGGTTGGGTTCAACCCCATCAGCGTTGCTGGAATCAGATTATAGCGTTGGGCGATCGCAGCTAGGGTTTCTCCAGGAATGACCCGATGGCGGACAAATCTCTCTAGGGCGGGCAGTGGGCAATTGGGGGGAGACTGGGCAGCGGCGATTGGCAACGCCATCCCCGTTAAGAAGAACCCGACCCTGAAAAGCCAGTGGCGTGCAGTCATCTCTAGCAGTAGAGTAGTCCTAAAAACGTCTGGATGTCATTTATGCCATTGCTGAAAAAAGTTTCTCCTTGGCCGTCCTTAGGAATTCTCATGGCAACCTATAGTGCCTTTGGCTGGTATATCACCAACTTCGTCAATCACCTCAAACCAGCTCCGGAAGACCTCGATCCAGTTTTTAGCATCCTGGGCTGGACAATCCCTGTATCGACATTACCCTGGTTAATCTGGTCATCGGCCATTACGGGCACCTTGCTGTTGGCTGCCACTCTCACATCTCCCCTCGCCAATATGCGGGCACTGATCGCTCGTTCCTCCCAATCGGAAACCAGAGCCTTTATTTCAATGCTGATGGCTGCAGTGGGGCTGGTGTTTGTCTTAACCTGGATTCACATTACCGCCCATGTTTTGGTGATTGTGGCAGCAGCGATCCTCGCCCGCCTGGATATTGACCAGGGTGCAGACTTAACAAAATTGCAGGATTTCCTCATCCTAGGTGGTGTTTCTGTCACTGGCTTAGGCATGGGCTGGATCGGCTGCCAGCTCTTCTAGCTGCCAGCCTAGCTGGACACTCCAGAAACCGTCACAGCGCCCCTACAGTGGCAATCAGCGAGTTGAGAAGCTGAAATCAGCGTTTAACTGTGTCAATGCCCTACCGCCAATTGGCCGTGGGGCACTTTTGTTTAGGGATTCGTGGCTTGCGCTGCTAGCAGCTGCTTCAGCTTTTCTAGCTCCTGTGCCCAACGGGGATCGGGTTGGGTGGCCTCTGGATCTCCACTCGTACGGGTGGTTGTTCGTTGTTTGTTTGACTTTTGGGTATTTTTGCGCCGATTGCTCCGCTCCAGTGGAGGAGCAACGCTATCTTCTACCTCTGGGCTTCCCTGCAACTCTTCATCTGATTTGCCCTTGGCCCGTGGGAGTGCTTTCTCGATTTTCAGTGCATTCTCTTTAAAGAGGTAACCATTGAACTTTTCGATCAGCTCATCTGCCTGCTCAGGTGTTTTCACCGTCACGAAGCCAAAACCACGGCACTTCCCTGTTTTGCGGTCAGTGATCACCTTGGTAGACACAGAATCCCCAGCCTCTGCAAAGACAGATGCTAGTTCCTGACGGTCTAGTTCTTCAGGAAGATTGCCCACATAGAGACGGATGGACATACGAAAGATACCTCCAGATTCAGACACATTTGCTAAACAACACTGTTAACTTCCGGAATAGCAAAAAACTGGCTCAAGCAGGAACTCGCTTCCAGCTTGGCACAACTGCTTTTTACTTGGGAACTGACTGGGTACAACAACCACCCTAAAAAACTCAATATTTTCAGCTCTCTGGTCTGTGTCCAGTTGACAGCCAAGGGTGCAGGGGAGAGATCACAGATTTGGTCTTCGGACATAACTGGAGGCTTTTCGGAAAGGCTTACCAGGAGAGCTACCCCACTAGCTTGTACCCGGTAAGAACAAGCCACTTATATGAACAAGCCACTTATAAGGTTATCACAGCATTTGTTACAGATGGGGGATCTGTGTTGTTGGCGACGACTCTCATAGAAGCTGAAGATAGTTTAGTTGCAGTTCATTGAACGCCATCAAGACGGAGTCAAAAGATACACCTGTAGAGCTTTCAAACACTACAATTCATGCTAGATAAGAGCTTCCAAACCTTATTACTCTAGGCTGTGGGTCGATGCAGCTGATTTAAAGTCTATCTCTGTTCGGGTTCCTTGCAACAGCGGCCATCAAGATTGGGCAAGATCAAGGTACGCGGGAGCTAGGTTGCCTCTCCCTAAGCTATGGCAATCCAGTAAATCCCCACCAAGGCGGTTCCGGCGATTAATAAGGTCGACCAAAGGGGATGACCACTGCGCTCAAGCGGCTGGTTGGGACGTTGCCAACTGGCAACATCTACCCACGGGGTCGCCCCCCGACGAAACCAGCCTGTAACTTGAATGGATTGTCCAATTCCTAGCCTCTGAGGGCGCAGCCAGAGATTACCGCAGACCCCAAGACTAGATAGCCAGTGTAGTTTGACGAGGCCACTTTGGGTCTGCAAGATCAGGTCTTGGTTCAGCCAATTGCCGGTGCCGGGACGACCTAACAAGACACCATCTTGCCATTTGACGGCCAAACTATCGACAGGAAGGGCTAGGGGTTGGGAAAGTAGTTCTCGGAGCGAGGGCTCAGTCTGCAGGTTTCCGGGTTTGATATCGGGGAAGAAGGAATTCATCCGCACCAGAATGCCGAGGCTGACTCCAATCGATAGGCAGCCCTGGATCACGAGTTGATTGCCATAGAGCCAATCCAACAGCCCAAACCGAGTCAGGTAACTAATCGCGCCCACCAGCCAGAGACTGATGCCTAAACTCAAGCCCAGCAATAGACCCAGGTAGGGGGCACCCTGAAGCCAGAGGGGATGACGGAGATTCCAGAAGGGTAATCGGCCTCTAGAAGACACGGGAGTTGATATCTGAAATTCAGGGCAGATTTGCCACTGGTGCGCGTAGTTGATCAGGCGTTGGAGGCGATCGCCCAGGGAAGGATGGGGTTGATTCAGGGTTAACCAATGACGACCGAGATTTTGTGTGTCCCAGATAAAACAGGCAGTGGGGGTATCAGTACTCAAACTCCCGAGAGTGAGCGCCTGACGATGCCCGAGGGGCATGAGCAGATCAAAGCCCTCTAGGAGGTAACTGGTCTGTTGCTGCTGTTGAATATCAGTGGCAATGCCGATCGCGAGTTGGGAGAGGGCTCGAATCAGGGCGTTGGGGTTCCCGGTGATCGCGATGGCTTGGCGATCGCTGTAGGCCACCCGCAGGCGAGAGAGCCAGAGCACTGGCCAGCGCCACAGCCAGTAAACACCATAGGCGGCAGCAGCAATGATCCCCAAACTGCCTTGAAGGAAGGGATGCTGCCAGCGATCGCCCCAACGCGCCGCCTGCCAATAGAGGGTGTAGGGTATTTGCAGTACCAGAATGATCAGAGACATCACCCCCACATTCCAGTGGATCTGATGCCCAAGTTCATAGGCAAAAATCGCTGCCAGTTCCTCATCAGCGAGTTGCTCTAAAAGTCCCTGACTAACGACGATCCGGGCAGTGCGGGGGAGCCAGCCATAGGTGAAGGATAGGGGAGCCAAGGTCGGAAGAACGCCAAGCTGCGGCCAAGGCCAATTTCGTTGCCAGCACTGACGCTTCAGCAATTTCGCTACCCCAGGATGCTGCTGAGTCAGTTGCTCCATACTCAGAGGGTTTAAGCCATAACCCCACTGTAAGAGTTGCTGGAGTAGCCAGGGAGCCCCCCCCCCGAGGCAGACAAAAACGGCAATGACAAAGAGAGTGGGATCTGCATAAAGCCAGTCAAGGGGGTTGAGCACTGGAGCTATCCCCAACACCCAATTGAGGGCGAGCATTAAGGTCTGTAGGCTCCAGCGCACCCACCAGAACAGAGCCAGGATGGTTACCCCCTGTACTAGCCAAAGTTCCCAGAGAGGGGAAGACCTCAAGGGCGATCTCGGTTCCGGTGTCCGGGAGGGTGGTGGCTGGGAAGCAGGGCGGGGGGGTAACCGATGGGTCACTAGTGAAGGATTCCTGGGAGCTAGGTGATGCCGCTGGGGACGGCACGGCAGGAGCAGGGACGGATGCACCAGGTGATGGGGCAGCAGTCTCAGGGGAAGAGGATGGTGGTACTGCTGGGGTGAATTTAGCCAGGAGGCTGTTGAGGGTTTGCTGAGCCCAAGCCTCCACCGTTGGGGTGGGACTCTGGGTCAGTTCCCGACAGTAGTCAATGGCCTGCTGGGGCTGGGCAATTTTTTCGCAGGCAATTACCAATCCCACCAGTGCCTGCTGTCGAGGCTGGGAATGGATGTCTGGATACTGCTGGTAGACCAATTCCAAATAGGCGATCGCCGTCGGGTAATCCCCCAACTTCAAGGCAGTCAGACCATCGGATAACAGCGGGTCTGGGGAGGAATCGGCCATTGGCGTTAAGTTTGCAAGGGCTACAACAACGCTGGCTGGGAACCAGAGGCCACAGGGGCGATGGTATTCAGCTTTAGTTCAGGATGATCAGTCTGGATTTGCTGGCAGTTCCATTCATTGCGAAACAGCAGCACCGGGCGATTCCAGGCATCTTTCACCGTCAGGGTATTGAAGAGGCGACCCACCTGCTGGAGTGCCTCCCAACCGCCCTCTACCCAGCGCGCTAGGGTGAAAGGCAGCAACTCTAGTTGGGTTTCCACCCCATATTCATTCTGGAGACGGAACTGCACCACTTCAAACTGCAACTGCCCCACCGCTGCCAAAATGGGTTCTCGCTTGGCCTCATCGGCGGAATGCATAATTTGCACCGCCCCCTCTTCCTTTAGTTCTGAAACGCCTTTGTGGAATTGTTTGAACTTAGACGGGTTGGGGTTGCGCAGGTAGGCAAAGAGTTCTGGTGAAAAGCTAGGAATACCCTCATACTCAAGTTTTTGGCCATTATAGATCGTATCTCCAATGGCAAATACCCCTGGGTTATTGAGGCCAATCACATCCCCTGGATAGGCTTCTTCCAGGGATTCACGATCTTGGGCAAACAGCTTTTGGGGACGGGAGAGACGCACCGTTTTACCCGTGCGGGCATGGTTGACGTTCATGTCCTTCTCAAATTTGCCGGAGCACACCCGCACAAAGGCAATGCGATCGCGGTGCCTCGGGTCCATATTGGCTTGGAGCTTGAACACAAATCCCGAAAAGTCTGGGTGGGTCGGGGGGAATGTCACCCAGATTACTGCGGTGAGAACTGGGTTTGAGAGCACAGTCTAGAAACGAACGCAGGAAGAGTTCCACCCCAAAATTGGTCATGGCGCTGCCAAAAAACACGGGCGTCATTTGCCCCTGGTGAACCGGTGCTAAATCTAAGTCAGGCCCGGCTCCCTCCAATAACTCCAAATCGTCCTTTAATTGGTAGTAGAGGTCTTGCTCTAATAGGCGCTCAATCCGGGGGTCTCCTTGGTCGATCACCGTATCAATGGCTTCTCGCTTGCCATGGGCACTGCGTTCAAATAAATGGATCTGCTGGCGCTGGCGGTCATAGACCCCCTGGAAGCGATCGCCCATGCCAATCGGCCAATTGACCGCGTAGGTTTGCAAGCCTAGCTCTTGCTCAATTTCATCCAGCAGGGCGAGGGGTTCTCGTCCAGGACGGTCGAGCTTATTGATAAAGGTAAAAATTGGCAGCGATCGCAGGCGGCAGACCTCAAACAGTTTCCGGGTCTGGGGTTCTAAGCCCTTGGCTGCATCAATGAGCATCACCGCATTGTCTGCGGCTGCCAGCGTCCGGTAGGTATCCTCACTAAAGTCCTGGTGACCGGGGGTATCCAGTAGATTAATCTGACAGCCTCGATACTCAAACTGCAACACCGTTGAGGTGATGGAAATTCCCCGCTGCTGCTCCATCTCCATCCAGTCAGAGGTTGCATGGCGCTGAGCCCGACGCGCCTTCACGGCTCCCGCCTCATGAATGGCCCCTCCATAGAGCAGCAATTTCTCTGTCAGGGTTGTTTTCCCGGCATCTGGATGGGAGATGATGGCAAAATTTCGACGCCGCGCCACGGCTAGCTGGAGTTCAGTTTGCAGTTCATCAGACATGGATACGTCCCAATCCTTTCAGTGCCTTTTCCATGCTAGCAGGCTGCCAGAAATTGCTAAAACTAGGGAGGTTGGTGCCCTGGAATGCTGTCAAACCTTCAAAGGCGCTAGATAAAGGCAATACAACATTGCTCCCGAGTAAGTTGCTAGAGTGAGATAGTACTTAACCTTTCGCCATGTCCCGATCCCGGTTCCTCAGTGCAATTGTCGCGATCGCCCTCGCTTTGGGCATGATTGTATTGGGAGGCTGGTACTTTACCCTCTGCTTCGGCGTCATCATCTATTTGGGGCAACTGGAGTACTTTGAGCTTGCCCGCACCAACGGGGGTTGCCCCAGCGCGGAAAACCACCCTGGCGGTGAGTCAGGTGTTATTAGTCACGGCAACCTTTGCCCCTAACCTGGCGGATGCGGTCTTACCCGTTGCCGGTACCTTTATTTGCTTTTACCTCCTGTTTCAGCCCAAGCTGTCAACCATCGCCGATATTTCTACCTCGATTTTGGGACTATTCTATGGGGGCTATTTACCCAGTTACTGGGTGAGGCTGCGATCGCTGGGGAGTTTAGAAAGCAGCAACCTTCCCCTCGGCGGCTACTGGCCAGACTGGGCGCATTTAAACTGGCAGACCTTGCCCCAAGGTTTGAGCCATACCCTGCTGGCCTTTGGCTGCATTTGGGCTGCCGACATTGGAGCCTACCTGGTTGGGAAGTTCTTTGGCCGCACCCGGTTATCGAATATTAGTCCCAAGAAAACCGTCGAAGGTGCTGTTTTTGGAGTCGTGGGCAGCATCACCGTGGCCACCATTGGTGCCTGGTCCCTCCACTGGCCGTTTTGGCAGTTCACAGGGGTGGGGCTGGGGCTGGTAATCGGCATTGCCAGCCTCTTGGGTGATCTCACTGAGTCAATGATGAAACGGGATGCCGGAGTTAAGGATTCGGGGGATTTAATTCCCGGTCACGGCGGCATCCTCGATCGGGCAGATAGTTATGTGTTTACGGCTCCACTGGTCTACTATTTTGTTACCCTCCTGCTCCCCCTCTTACAGACTCAGTGATCTGTAAAGATATTTTTGAGGGGTTTCAGCCCCTCAAAAATATCCCCCTTGAAACCGCTTTACCCCTTCACTTAAGGTTGACAGGGTGCGATGGGGAGCGATAACCGCAGGCCCATTTAGCCTTAGCCAGCCGCTCGCTCCGTGAGGCGGGTCAGCACTTGATTGGAGCGTTCCACAAAGGTCTGCATGCCCTCGGCATCAAACCCTTTTTGGGCCATCAATGCCAAATCGTAAACGTGCTGGCAGATGAGATTTGCCAGTTCTCCCGAGGGAGACTCGCCACTTCCTTGAATGATGCCTCCCTGACTCAGACTGGTGAGATTTTGAATCAGGGGATGGGCCGTGTTGACCAGCAGGGTGTGTTCATCGGGGAATTGCGCCAGTTGCTCTTGACGCATTAGTGCCGTCATTTCCTGGAGCCGCCGCAGGGTTTCCGGTAGCAACACCATCGCTGGAGGAGTTCCTTGGGGATTATCCGACTTCAGGGCTTCGGTACGAATCGTCAGTTTCGGTTTGTTGAGGGCTTTCTGAAACAATTCCTGAATTTGTTCACTGCGGGTCTTGTTGGTTTTGGGGTCTACAATCTCCCCGGTCTTGTCTTTTTCAATCAGGGTGTCATCCAGATCGGCATCCACCCGCGAGAACTTGACATCGGTATACTCCCGCTCTAGGAAGCTGACGAAGTGGGTATCAATGAAAGCGTCCATAAATAGGACTTCAATACCCTGGTTCTTGTGTAATTGCACATAGGACGATTGATTCACCTCCTCAGTACAATAAAACACCCGATTCTCGTGGTGGGCTTTATTGCGCTCTAGGTATTCCTTGAGATTGGTATAGAACGGGCCACCGGAACTGGAGGCGGCTGGCGTCACGGTTTCCCAAGCATCGCCGCCTTCAGACTGCACTTCCACTGCTGGCATCTCCGCCGAGGACGTTGTCAGGTTGGCCGTCGTCCGGAAGATGATCAGATCTTCGACTTGCTTTTTAAATTTCTCGTCGTTGAGGGCCCCGAACTTGACAAACGTCCCCAGATCTTGCCAGGAGCGAATGAAGGCCTCTCGGTCGTCACGGTACAACTCTTTCAGGCGATCGCCGACTTTCTTGGCAATATAGTCTGCAATTCTGCGAACGGTGCGATCGTTTTGCAGAAAGCTGCGGGAGACATTCAGGGGGATATCCGTGCTGTCAATCACCCCTCGCATCGGCAGCAGGAACTTGGGCACCACCTCTTCACAGTGGTCGCTGACAAACACCTGATTACAGAACAGTTTGATCTGACTCTTGGTGACATCCACCTCAGGACGGAGTTTCGGGAAGTAAAGGATGCCGTTGACAATGAAGGGGTAGTCTGTGTTCAGATGCACCCACAACAGTGGGTCTTCCTGGAAGGGATAGAGATAGCGATAGAACTCTAAGTAGTCCTCGGAGGTGAGATTACTGGGGGCATCTTTCCAAGGGGCTTTCTGACGGTTGACCTGCTCGCCATCCAACTGGATGGGAACGGGCATGAAGTCACAATAAGTCTTGACCAACTGGCGAATCCGAGGGACTTCCAGGTATTCCAATTCCTCCTCTTGGAGGGTGAGGGTGACGGTGGTACCTCGGGTGGTGCGGGGCGAAGATTCTAATTGAAAGGCGGTGGAGCCATCGCAGCTCCAATGCACGGCCTCAGCGCCCTCACGGTAGGAGAGGGTATCGACTTCTACCCGACTGGACACCATGAAAGATGAGTAGAAACCCAACCCGAAGTGACCGATAATCTGCTGATCCTGGTTGGATTTATATTTCTGCACAAATTCTTCGGCACTGGAAAAGGCTACCTGGGTGATGTATTTCTTCACCTCCTCGGCGGTCATGCCAATGCCATTGTCGGAGATGGAAAGGGTTTTCTGCTCTTTATCCAGGGTGATCTGAATCGCAGGTTCCCCCAGATCTCCGGAAAACTCCCCGGCATGGGACACCATCTTCAATTTTTGAATTGCATCCACGGCATTGGAGATCAGCTCCCGCAAAAAGATCTCATGATCGGAGTAGAGCCATTTTTTGATGATCGGAAAGATATTCTCAGTATGGATACTGATATTGCCTGTTTCCAGAATCGTCGTCATGAATTCCAACCTGTGTTGTGAGTAGCGTTCTCTTGTTTGATTGTCATAGAAGCCTTTGGCAAACGACAAGGCGATCGCCCCCCTCGGGGCATTAGGGATTCTGCGGATATTGATTACGGTTATCCCTACCGTTGCTGTTTCCAGACGTGGTAGATCGCCCAGATGGCCATCGGGCGCAAGTACATGCAGGCTCGGAAGGTGCCAGCGGCCGTAATCGCTTCCGGAGTCCGGAACTGCAAACCGTTGTCATAGATCTGCCGCACCACCACTTCGGTTAACTTAAAGGCCTCTGCTTGCATCCCCATTTGCAATAGAAAAGCCGCCAACCCAAAGTTGATGCCTGTCCAGACTTCTAAAGGATGGGTGGCATCTGGCCTTTCCGCCACTCCCCCCGGACGTAACCCGTTGGCGGCGCCAAACTGTCCCCCCTGGAATTGGCGGAAACAGGTGTCGTACACCATCTCTAGGGCAGCGTGGGCGCAGTCTGCTGGAACCACATCCGGGAGTCCCAGCAGGCGGGCGTAGAACTGTCCACACAGTTGATCGGCCATGACCACATCGGAGCCACTGCCGCTGTCGAGGCGGTAATAGCGCCCATTCCAGAGGCTGTCTTGATAGAGAGGGCGAGATTGACTGAGCCAGGTTTGGTAGGTGGTAATTGCTGCTGTCAATCCGGGCGGTTGATTGGGTTGCTGTAATAGCAACTGGGCGATCGCGATCGCTGCCTCGAGCGCTGCAATCCACAACCCCCCGCAGTAGGCGCTGATGCCCTGCAATCGCCAATCATCAAAGGTCTGATCCGGGGCACCAGAGTTTTCCGGGATGCCATCGCCATCCAGATCAAAGGCTTTCAAATACGCTAGGGCAGACTCAATGGCTGGCCAGCCGCTAGCTAAGAACTCGAAGTCCGTGCCACCGGTAAAGAGAAAGTCTCTATAGACCAGCAGCACAAAATCTGCAGGTAGATCTTTCCAGAGGTTACAGTCCTGATAGCTGGTGTAATTGGTTTGCTCCCAGGGATGCTCGTTGGGGGCACCCAGATCGTGGGGCGTGGCGTTGGCGACCTTGCGCACGGCAATCGGACTAGCGACCCCCTGGGTATAGTAATAGCCGATGACCCTGGGGGTGGGATCAGCGGCGGGAATCGCCCTCGCAAAGGCCTCCATGACAGATTTCTCTAACCGCGGCCAGAGGAGCAATAGGGCGAAGGAGCCGTAGAGTCTGACATCTAAGCTCTCATACCAGCGATAATCCAGGCATTCCAATATGGCAAATTGGCCGATGGGATCCCGCTCATCCCCCGCACTCCAGAGACTCCCGCCGCTGGTCAGGTCGTAGAGTTCGTTAAACAGCGCCATTTTGAACCAATCGGGCAGATCGGACTGCGCCAGAATCGGTTGCTGCCAAGCTTGAATCTGCTGCTGCCAGAGGGGATAATTTTTCAGCGCTGTGCGGGCGATCGCCCAGGCATTTTGACCATTACGACCAAAGAAATCAGTATAGCGGCGGTAGTTCATCACCCCCTGGGCAAACTCGGTCACGGGCAAATCCCAGTTGAGAACAAAGGGAATCTGGCGGCTTTCTCCCGGTGCCAGGGTAAACCGCACCGCGATCGCCACCCCAATTTGTTCTCCGGCAGCCGCTGGCGTCTCATCCGCTCGATCGGGGAGGGAACCATCTGCGGCAAACTGCTGCCAAATTTCGGCTCCATCCCCCGCTGGGTTCCAGCGTCCCTGATAGAACACCTCCCAACGATAGGGGCTGGCCAGGGTGGCCACCGCCCACTGACCTTCTCCTTCCTGGGGGATCTGGGCCGGATCTCGTCCGGCGCGATCGAGGATAAACCCCGCCCGGTCGTGATCGGCAATCCACTGGTTGCAATTGCCCTGACTTTCACCCCAACGGGGTTGATATTCGTAGACCGGACTGCCATCGTCCCGCACCTTCACCTGGGGGGATTTCAGCCGATTGGTAAACCAGCCCACCAGATTTTGCCAGGTGAGGAGAATGCTCAAGGTCAGGGGCTGATCCGTGGGATTGTGGGCGCTCCATTGAAACATTGCCACCGGATAACTGGTTTCCTGGTAGTTGTGCGCCCAAATCGGAGAGAATTGCTCACAGATCAAAGCCGCCGCGAACACATCGGCATAGACAAACCAACTCCGGGGATAGAGGGCGTGATAGGAACTCCCGGTTGTTGCTGGATACCACTGCCAGGTACTAAGGCTGCCATCGGTAGGCGGCTCGGTACAGAGAGCGTAGGCGGTAGCAGGCTGACCCGCTCGCTGCTCAAACACGCTAAACTGACAGGCCGGGATGGGTTGAAAGGTGTGTTCTCCCCCATCTAGATGCCAGAGGTTAAAGTCTCCCCGCGGGGAGCGCCCCAAACAGCCAGCCCCAAAGCCCCCTAAGGGCATCCCATGCCAGGGGCCATCATCCAAATTGCTGGCATAGCGAACGGTGTAGGGGTGTTCCCATCCCAAGCCCAGGGGACGGCTCCAGGTACAGGCAGGGAGAGTGGGGAAGGTCAATGAATCTTGCATCCAGCAGTATAGAAGGGGTTTGTCGGCTACCCATCCACCCTACAGGTGGGATCAGGGTAGTTAGATTCTACGGTTAAATTAGGTCAGGTGTCGTCTGGAACCTGCTGTGTCTGAATCCTCAAAACCATCACGCTCTCTCGCAGGTATTGCCGGAATTGTTGCGGTTGCAACGTTAATTAGTAAGGTGTTTGGTCTGGTGCGTCAGCAGGCGATCGCCGCTGCCTTTGGGGTCGGGCCAGCGGTGGGGGCTTACAACTTTGCCTATGTGATTCCCGGATTTTTATTAATTCTCCTGGGGGGGATTAATGGCCCCTTTCACAGTGCCATTGTGAGTGTGTTAGCCAAACGCCAACGGGAAGAAGTGGCTCCTGTGGTGGAAACCAT
The DNA here is from genome assembly GCF_000775285.1 of Neosynechococcus sphagnicola sy1. Lineage (NCBI taxonomy): Bacteria > Bacillati > Cyanobacteriota > Cyanophyceae > Neosynechococcales > Neosynechococcaceae > Neosynechococcus > Neosynechococcus sphagnicola. The sequence continues at coordinate 27,336 of NZ_JJML01000047.1, forward strand.
TACCACCCTAGTGGGGGGGCTGTTGCTGTTGGTGACGGTGGGGCTGATCTGCTTTGCCGATCCCCTGATGCATTTGGTGGCACCGGGGTTATATATTTCTCCGGCGCAGGCACAACTGGAGGGTATTACCCCGGCAGAGTTTCAGCTATTGCTGCAAACTAAGGCGATCGCCATTCGCCAGTTTCAGATCATGGCTCCCCTGGCACTCCTGGCCGGATTGATTGGCATTGGCTTTGGCACCTTAAATGCCGCCGATCAGTACTGGTTACCCTCGATTAGTCCTCTCTTTTCCAGTGTCACAGTGTTGATTGGTTTAGGGGTTTTGGGACTGCAACTGGGAGAGCGGATCACGACCCCCCAGTATGCCCTGTTGGGAGGACTGGTGCTGGCCTGGAGTACTTTGGCAGGGGGCTTGCTCCAATGGTTGGTGCAACTGCCTGCCCAATGGCAAGCCCAGTTGGGGGGGCTGCGTCTGCGCTTTGACTTCCAGCGGCCAGAGGTGAAAGAAGTGGTTGCAATCATGATCCCGGCTACCTTTTCCTCCGGGATGATGCAGATTAATGTCTGGACGGATCTATTTTTTGCCTCCTTTATTCCCAATGCTGCGGCGGCGGTCTCTGCCCTAGGCTATGCCGGACTGCTGGTGCAAACTCCCCTGGGCATTCTCTCGAATATGATTCTGGTGCCGCTGCTGCCAATTTTCTCCCGGCTGTCTGACCCCCAGGATTGGCCAGAGTTAAAAGGGCGTATTCGCCAGGGTTTAATGCTCACCGCCGTGGTGATGCTACCCCTCAGTGCCCTGATGATTGCCTTGGCCGTTCCGATAGTGCGGGTGGTCTATGAACGCTTTGCCTTTGATCAACAAGCTTCAGTGATTACGGCCAAGGTGCTGATGGCCTACGGGGTAGGAATGTTTGTTTATTTAGGGAGAGATGTCTTGGTGCGGGTTTTTTATGCCCTAGGGGATGGCGAGACACCGTTTCGCATCAGCCTATTCAATATTTTCTTGAATGCATTGTTGGACTTTCTTTTGGTGGATGCCTATGGGGCACCGGGACTGGTGTTGGCAACGGTGGGGGTGAATCTGTTTTCCCTCGTGGCCTTGTTGTGGTTGTTGCAGCAAAAGCTAGGGGGGCTGCCGCTGCGGCAGTGGAGCTTGCCGATCCTGGGTTTGGCCGTTGGCAGTGGATTCACGGGCATCACCAGTTGGATGGCTCTTGGGGGGTTGCAACAACTTTGGGGCACAGAAGGCTTGTGGATTCAACTGCTACAACTGTGTCTGGCAGGTGCTGCGGGTCTGGGCGTCTTTTGCCTTTGGGCGATGCAACTACAACTGCCAGAGGTGAATCAATTGATCAGGCGCATCGGGCAAAAATTAGGACGCTAAACAGCCCGGTCAACATCAACGCCGATCATCTTGGCAATTTTCAGTCATCCTGGAGAAAAGCCACCACAGGTAGGTTCTGATGCAACGACCGTGGATGATAACCAACGACGGGCAAAACTGGGTGTTCGTTGCGATCGCCCCTCCCATCTGCAGGCTCATTGCCCCAGGTCTACTCTGGAGTACAGCCCTGGCGATCGCCACTGGAGTGTTTCCACCGTCCATCGTCAGGGCACAGGACAGTGGTTGTTTTATGGTTACCCCAACAGGCGGCACCCTGGATTTAAACCGTTTGTGTGGAGGATCTGCAGCGTCTGATCCGAACCAACGGGTGTTTCGAGCCAGAATCAAGCGCCGTGCCGGAGGTACCCCCGTGATTGATGTCACCTTTAACGGGAAACAGACTTTTGAAATGATTGTGGATACGGGAGCCAGTGGCACCCTGCTAACCTACCAGATGGCTGTGGCTCTCCGGGTCAAGCCTGTGGGGTATGTGAATGTGGAGACAGCTAGTGACCGGAACCTGCGAATCCCGGTGGGCTATGTGAAGTCCATTGAAGTCAATGGTGCCGTAGCTGAAAATGTGCTGGTCGCAGTCGCTGGGCCTGATCTAGGAATTGGCTTATTGGGGCACGATTTTTTCGGCAATTATGATGTCACCATCAAACGTGATGTGGTGGAATTCTCTCGCCGTTGATGTTGAGCCAGGACGGATCCTGATTTGCTCAAAGCGTTAGCAACCGCATTTCCAGAAGTGACGATAGAGAACTTACTCGGTTGGTTCACTCACTGCTGTTACTGTGCTTCATTTGAAAGATATAAGAAAACCAGGTTTCCAGGCGATCGCCCATGACGGACATCGAATATTCGGCTTCGGCTTGTTGCCGACAAGCACTGCGATCGAGGGTTTCTAAATTGTCAATAGCCGTCATCAAACCAGGGACACTGTCCGGTTCCACTAACCATCCTGTTTTGCCATCCCGGACAATCTCTGCCAGACCCCCCGCGGCGATAGGCAATTACGGGCACCCCACAGGCAAGGGCTTCAATTGCCACATTGCCAAAGGCCTCGACCCAGCGGGAGGTCACCAGTAAGGCTCGACACTGACGGAGTTGCTGTTGGAGTTCCTGAGTCGATAAAAACCCTCGGTAGGAGATGGGGGCAGCGGGATAGGTGGTCTGGATCTGCTGCCAGTAGGCCGGATCTTGAATCACTCCAAAAATTTCTAGGGGAATCCCGGTTTGCTGAGCTGCCGCCACAGCATCCTCTAAGCCTTTCTCGGGGGAAATTCGCCCCACCCATGCTAGCCGCTCCTGAGGTTGGGCACAGAATTCATACAGAGACAAATCCAAGGCACTTCCCAGGGGATAGCAATGCGGGGCAAAGGCAAAGGTATCGGCCTGCGCCTGGGTATAAACGGCAATGGTGCCAGGGAATTGAGTTGCTACCTGGCCGATGATCTCATCCATGGTGGTGGTGAGGGACCCCATGCTGACCAAATGGGCGATCGGGCGCTGGAAAAAAGGCGTGAGATAGAAGGGCAACCAATCATAGGCACAGTTGAACAGAAGATCATATTGGGACTGTACCTGACGAGCATAGGCCCACATATTTGCCAAGGCCGAATTACCCGGCATGATCACAGGCGCGGTAAGTTCTTGGGTTTGAGCCGCCACCTGGAGTGCTCCCGGAATTTCGACCAATGGAATGCCCGCTAGAACTGATCCCTGAGGCGCGACGATGTGAACCTGATGACCCCGCTGCTGCATTTCTTGAGCCAGGTTGCGGAGGGTGAGTTCCACCCCCCGCCCCCGCCAGAACCGAGGGGAGCAACAGGGGTTGATAGGAGTAATAACTTGTAAACACGCATAGGAAAAAAGCTACCTGACTCTCACGATAGTCTGGACAATGTCTCCGGACTCCTAGGTCGCCACGTAGAATGAAAGCAGTGAACTAAGAAGACAGCTGTGAGGGGTGCTGCCCAGGCTGTAATCATTTCCCCGTTGCCCTTCTTGCCCCATCCCCTATGTTTGCCACCTCCTCTCCTTCGCGGCCAATTGATCATAGCCAAATTCGGCCTGCTGTGCGATCGCTCCAGTCGCAACTGGTGGAGTGGCGGCGACACCTGCACCAACGTCCCGAACTGAGTTTTCGGGAGCAGTTGACGGCGGCATTTGTGGCTCACAAGCTGCAAGCCTGGGGAATTGAGCATCAGACAGGGATTGCCCAAACAGGGATTGTTGCTGTGATTCCGGGACGTCAGCCGGGACCAGTGCTGGCAATTCGAGCCGATATGGATGCACTGCCAATCCAGGAAGAAAATCAGGTTCCCTACCGTTCCTGTCACGATGGAGTGATGCATGCCTGTGGTCATGACGGCCATGTGGCGATCGCCTTGGGAACAGCTCTCTATCTGGCTGAACACGCGGCGGAGTTTGCCGGAACGGTGAAAATAATTTTCCAACCCGCAGAGGAAGGACCGGGAGGCGCGAAGCCCATGATTGAGGCCGGGGTGCTAGAGCACCCTCACGTTGATGCCATTATCGGTTTACACCTATGGAATAACTTGCCCCTTGGCACCGTGGGGGTGCGCAGTGGTGCCCTAATGGCTGCGGTGGAAGCCTTCCGCTGCAAAATTTTCGGGAAGGGAGGCCATGGTGCCATGCCCCATCAAACGGTGGATTCAATTGTCGTTGGCGCTCAAATTGTCAGTGCTCTGCAATCGATCGTGGCCCGGAATGTGAATCCGATTGATTCAGCAGTCGTGACGGTGGGGGAGTTCCAATCTGGAACTGCTTCCAATGTCATTGCCGATACAGCTGATCTCAGTGGGACGGTACGGTATTTCAACCCAGCCTATGAACTCTTCTTTGCCCAGCGGATTGAGCAGGTAATTGCTGGCATCTGTCAGAGCTATGGAGCTAGCTACAAACTGGACTATTGGCGGTTGTATCCCGCCGTGATTAATGATGACGGGATGACAGAACTGGTACGTTCGGTTGCCGCAACGGTAGTGGAACCCCCGGTGGGCATTGTCCCAGAATGCCAGACCATGGGAGGGGAGGATATGTCGTTCTTTCTGCAAGCAGTGCCGGGGTGCTATTTCTTCCTGGGGTCAGCCAATCCTGAAAAAGCCCTCGCCTATCCCCATCATCATCCCCGATTTGATTTCGATGAAACAGTCTTGGGGCTGGGGGTGGAAATTTTCCTCCGTTGTATCGAGAAGTTCGGTAATCTTGCCAAGGGTCAGGCTGTTGATGAAATCCCCAGGACGATCACAAAACGGAGTGGTTCTAAAGAAGCCGAGGGTTAAACTTGGATCTGAGAGCCTGCTATTGTTGATGTCTCTTAACCGGAGAATTCTATGACGGAACAAATTACCCCCCTGAGTCAACGGATTGAAACTGCGATCGCTGAAGCCCATACTGCCGCGCAGGAACATGGGGATTCATCTCCCCAAGCGGCCTCGGCGTGGGACATTGTGGAAGAGCTAGAGGCTGAAGCTTCCCACCAACGTGATGCTCAAAAGAGCAACTTTGAAGAGTTCTGCGAAGAATTTCCCGATGCTCCGGAAGCTCGCATGTACGACGCGTGAGCTCATGCATGAACTGGGTCTGCTAGAAAACACCTTGGAATTGGCTCTTGGCTATGCGCAGCAACAGGGCGCGAGTCAAATCCATCGGCTGACGTTACGGGTCGGCCAATTATCGGGGGTGATGCCAGAAGCCCTGCGATTTGCCTTTGATGTCGTGGTGCAAGGGACGATCGCCGCAAATGCGGAACTCGAGATCGAAACCATCCCGGCAATTTGCTATTGCCCAACCTGCCAGCAAGACTTTCAGCCCCCAGATTGGATTTATGAATGCCCCGACTGTCATCAACTTTGTACGCAGCTGCTTCAGGGGCGCGACCTAGAACTTGTCTCATTAGAGGTTTCCTAGTATGTGTCAGGATTGCGGGTGTAGCGAAGTGGGATCGGTTGCCATCAATGGAGTCATTCAGCCGGATACCCTTCATCCGCAGTTCCCTAACCATGACCACCCCCACGGTGATCGGGATCAGTCTGGTCATCCCCATGGGCACAGTCATTCCCACGGATCAAAGCACTCCCCTGAGCCTGCCAGCAATATCCATGTCATCCCCATACACCAGGGGATTCTGGCGAAGAATGATCGGATCGCGGCGCAGAATCGCAGCTTTTTCCGCGATCGCGGCATCTTGGTTTTAAACCTGTTGTCCTCTCCTGGTGCGGGCAAGACCGCCCTGATTGAGCGCATGGCAGGGGATTTACCCCAACTTTGCTATCCCCCCAGCGGCACCCCCTTGAAAATCGCCGTGATTGTTGGGGATTTAGCGACGGATAACGATGCCCAACGCTTACGTCATGCGGGGGCAGCCGCAGTGCAAATTACCACCGGGAACACCTGCCATCTAGAAGCGGACATGGTGGCTCAGGCGATGCAAGGACTGGATTGGCAAGGGCTGAATTTACTGGTGATTGAGAACGTGGGTAACCTGGTTTGTCCCGCTAGCTATGACCTCGGAGAAACCCTCCGCGTCGTTGTTTTATCGGTTACCGAAGGGGAAGATAAGCCGCTGAAATACCCGACAATGTTTAAAACCGCTGATTTTGTCCTTGTTAGCAAAGTAGAGGTGGCGGAGGCCGTGGGCTGTGATCTAGCCCTAGCGATCGCCAATATCCAGCGCGTGGCTCCCCAGGCCCAACTGTTTGAGGTTTCCGCCCGCACTGGGGTTGGTTTAGACAATTGGTATCAGGCGCTCCTAGCAGCCATGCCTGGGGCTGGGCAGCCTGAAATGGAATTTCATTGAGGTCGTCTAGCCCCATGATTTCCCTGGCGACTGACCCTGCACTTCCTGCCCATCGCCTCCAGTTGCGGATTAAAGGGGCAGTCCAAGGGGTGGGATTTCGGCCTTTTGTCTACCATTTGGCTCAATCCCTGGGCTTAAGGGGCTGGATTCGCAATACCCATCAAGGAGTTTTCATTGAGGTTGAAGGCAGTAGCCCCCAGCTCGAACAGTTCCAAGCACGCTTACAGCAAGAAAAACCAGCCCATGCAGACTTGCAAAAGATTGAGGTGACGTGGTCAGACGTGATCGGCTATCAAGATTTTGCCATTCTCTCGTCGGAGGAGCCGACCTCCCCGCAAGCCACTTCAGCTCTGATACTGCCGGATTTGGCCACTTGCCCTGCCTGCCTAGCCGATCTTTTTGACCCCCAGAATCGTCACTACCGTTATCCCTTTACCAACTGCACCCACTGTGGGCCTCGATTTAGTATTCTGCGATCGCTGCCCTACGATCGCGCCCATACAACGCTGCAAACCTTTTCGCTCTGTCCCGCCTGTCGGTTGGAGTATGACAATCCTAGCGATCGCCGCTTTCATGCCCAACCCAATGCTTGCCCCCGCTGTGGCCCCCATCTAGAACTGTGGGATTCCTCAGGCCAAGTGCTGGCGTCCCACGATCAAGCGTTACAGCAAGCTGGAACGGCACTGCGGGCAGGAGAAATTCTAGCGCTCAAGGGCTTGGGTGGGTTTCATTTGATCGTGGATGCGCGGAATAATCCGGCAGTTGAGAGGCTCCGCAATCGCAAACATCGTCCCGATAAACCCTTGGCCGTGATGTTTCCCTCCCTGGATCAGATCCGGGAGTATTGCCATGTCAGTGACTTGGCCGCCCAACTTTTACAGTCAGCCGCCGCCCCAATTCTGCTGCTACCGATCCAGAACCCATCCTTAACAGCTCCTCTAGCCGCCGCGATCGCACCGGGTAATCCCTATCTGGGGGGGATGTTACCCTACACACCGCTGCACCACTTGCTCCTGGCTGAACTGAGTTTTCCCGTCGTTGCCACCAGTGGCAATCGCGCCGGTGTACCCATTTGTATTGATGAAATCCAGGCCCTTAAGACCCTGGAGGGGATTGCCGATGTCTTCCTGGTTCACAATCGCCCCATTGCCCGCCCGATCGATGACTCGATGGTGCAAGTGGTTAACGGCCAAGGGATTTTACTTCGTCGTGCCCGTGGCTATGCGCCCTTCCCAATTACCCTCGCTAAAGGGTTAGCAGATCCCAGCCCTGAGGTGATTTTGGCGGTGGGAGGGCATCTGAAAAATACCGTTGCCCTCTACGTTCATCAGCAACTCTTCGTCAGTCAACACCTAGGGGATCTGGATCAGGCACCCACCCGCGATCGCTTCCAGGAAACAATTCAACAGCTCTGTAATCTCTACCAAACAACGCCCACCGTCATTGCCTGTGATGCTCATCCAGACTACTATTCCACCCAATTTGCCCACACCTTAGCTACGTCGCCGCATCCGCTCAGTTCAACCCGTCCCCACCTGATTGCGGTGCAGCATCACTATGCCCATGTGCTGTCTTGTTTGGCCGATAATCAATGGCACCCCCCCGTGTTGGGAGTGGCCTGGGATGGCACGGGCTATGGATTAGATGGCACAATTTGGGGGGGAGAATGCCTGTGGCTACCGGGGGAGGCAGTCCCTGAGCCGGGATTTATCCGTGCTGCTCACCTGCGAACCTTTCCCCTCCTGGGTGGAGAACAGGCAGTGAAAGCACCCCGGCGATGTGCCTTGGGGCTACTCTACGAATGTTTGGGTGAGGCAGCCTTTGAAAGGTTGGATCTAGCGGTCTTGCAATCGTTCTTGCCAGCTGAGTTAGCCATTTTCAAAACCATGCTCCAGCGAGGGCTAAACACCCCCCGGACTTCTAGTATGGGACGCCTGTTTGATGCGATCGCCGCACTACTAGGATTCTGCCCCCAGTCGAGCTTTGAAGGTCAAGCCGCCATGCAACTCGAATTTGCGATCGCAGGTCATCGCACCGATGCTACCTATCCTTACCAGGTAGAGCAACAGGCCAATACCTCTGCGGAGCGGCGACGAGAACCGTCTTTACAGTTCGACCCTGCACCCATGGTGAAAGCAATTCTCCAAGATCTACAGAATCAGGTGCCCCCTGGAATCATTGCAGCCACCTTCCATAACACCCTTGTGGCGGGACTGGTAGAGGTAGCATGTCGGCTGAGAATCACCTATCCAGAAATAACGCAAATTGTTTTGACCGGAGGATGCTTTCAAAATCAATATTTATTAGAGCGCGCCATTGAACACTTACAAAAGCAGGATTTTTTAGTCGGTTGTCATCATCAACTTCCCAGCAACGATGGCGGCATTGCCGCAGGGCAAATTATGGCGGCACTGCGGTTCTTCAAACACCCGTTAACAACCATTAAGGATCATGAGAGGAGTCAACCAAGATGTGCTTAGCCATTCCAGGACAATTAATCAGCATTGATCAGCCCCTACCGGGAGATGGTGAGTCGCCAGAAGATGCGTTTCTGCGCCGCACGGGAAAGGTGAGTTTTAGTGGCATCCTCAAGCGTGTGAGTTTAGCCTACGTACCGGACGTTACCATTGGTGATTATGTGATCGTCCATGTTGGGTTTGCTTTGAGTATTTTGGATCAAGCTGAAGCCCAGGAAACTTTGATGTACTTGGAACAGTTGCAACCTGGGGTTGAGGATTAGTCCGATCTCATTTTCAGGATCAGATCGGGCGATCGCCTTCAACCCTATATGAACCAGTAGTTACCCCAAAGGTGGTAATTCCGAAATATCTTAAACAGCTAACCATTGGGAGATAAACACTGAGTTTATCAAGCGATCGACCCGGATTTTGGAGCGTTGGCTTGCTTCCAGATCAATCCATGATCTAGAAGTTGGAGCTTCACGGATTGTATTTATAAATCCGGACGTAATCGACTTGCATGGTTGCCGAATTAAATTGGGCGCTTGGACAATCGGCCCAGCTTCCACAATTGCCTGTACCCGTTCCCATTGCAAGCTTCATCCCCTGGGGAACTGGGGTAAATAGTTGGGGCTGGGTCAGTACCAGAACACCATCTACATAATACTTCAACTGTCCCGGCACCCAATCTAGTCGGTAGACGTGGAACCCAGCAGTCCAGTCGGAGCCGTTGTTATAGCTAAAGCTACTCTGCTGAGTACTTCCATCTGCGGAGTAGTGTTGAGTCAGGTAAAGGGTTTGAGGGCTTTTTCCAATCACCTCTGCAAAGTCAATCTCTGGGGGCCAGCTGACACCATCAGCGGCGAATAGTCCGGCATAACCTTGGGTGCCGGAGCCAGATGGGAACCTAGCGACAATTTCCCAGCGTCCATAGTTTTGAGCATAGTTTTGGTAAGTATCCAGTCCACTCGAAGAGTAGGAACGGTTGCAGGGGTTAGTAGTCCGGTTAATTCGGAGGTTTAACAGCCCGTTAATTGTCAAGCTATTGGCAGTGGTAAAACAGGCGTTGGCACTAGATGCAAAAGAACCACTATAGACATTCCAAATATTTTTATTAATTGATTTATCGAACACATCAGACCAGACTAGAGAAAAACTGGATGCACTAGCTGACTTCGGGAGAAAGAATATCGGGCAACAGAAGGCATAGCATGCCAGGAAAATATGCGACCAGAACCATCTACGCATCACTTATCTGCTCCAATGTAACGATTGAAATTCAAGGGTTTTGGTCTTGCCTGCTGCTCTGATAAAACCCGATGGCGATCCATGCCCTTTCCGGTGCAACGTAAACCGCGACTGTGACTAAGTCTTGAAAAAGTAAAATTCTTGCCGATTGCAACCCGATCGCCCTGAGTTGGGTTGCCCTTGGTTCGTACTTCCCTGTAACCCATTTTTAAACCACAGGCTGAGATCTATGCAACCGTGCAGCCAAATCTCAATCCCTCGGATGACAGAGATCGCACAATCCCTGCACAGCTACCTCATAGGTGGTTGCTTGCAGCCCTAACCGTAGCTGCCCTAGATCTAGTCCTTGGAAGGTGTTCCAGGGGATATCTTCAATGGCACCACAGCCATCACATCGAAAGTGATGGTGAGGAGCAACATTGGCATCGTAGCGAGACACTCCCTCGTCCAAGAGGACTTCCCGCACCAGACCAACCTCTCTCAAAGCTTGCAGAGAGCTGTAAATGGTCGCCTGGGAGGAGACCGGAAAATCTTGGTTGAGATCACTGAGGATTTGTTCTGCCGTCGGGTGATCTGTGCGCGACAACAGATTCGCGTATACAGAAAACCGCTGGGGAGTCACCCGTAAGCCTCTGGCCTTCAGGGTTTGAACAATCTCGCCGACCTGCTGTTGCATGGGAACTTGTCTGTGATTCAATAAACTATCTATTATAAGACTTCTTGTTCAAGAGTCAAGATTTTATTGGAACCTGCCTGAAGTCTTTCTTGATAAGACTATTTACTTTTTCTCAAATAAGAATTATTCTGACTTCAGTCACGTCATATGCAGATAGGAAAACGACCATGGCAGTTCTTGAAAGAGTTCCCGATGTTGTCTTTAAGACCCGTGTCCGTGATGAATCGATTCCCGGCCCCAACCCCTTTCGCTGGCAGGATCTCACCACTCAAGAAATCTTCGGTGGCAAGCGAGTTGTTGTGTTTTCCCTGCCAGGTGCCTTTACCCCCACCTGTTCCTCAACCCACCTGCCCCGCTACGAAGAACTCTATGAAGAGATCAAGGCTCAAGGGGTGGACGCAATTATCTGTATCTCGGTGAATGATGCCTTCGTGATGTTCCAGTGGGGTAAGCACCAAGGCGCTGAACATGTGTTTCTGCTCCCCGATGGCAATGGTGAGTTCAGCCGCAAGATGGGAATGTTGGTGGATAAGTCCAATCTGGGATTTGGGATGCGTTCCTGGCGCTACTCCATGGTTGTCGATGACGGCAAAATTGAGAAAATCTTTGTCGAGCCTGATTTTGGTGACAACTGCCCCATCGACCCCTTTGAGGTGTCCGACGCCGATACCATGCTGGCCTACTTAAAGGCGGCCAAGGCTGCTGCCTAGTTGTTTTAATAGAGACACTGGTTGGCTCTGTGCTGGCTCCGGAGTCCGTAAGACTACGGATTTGGCTTCCAGCAATATCTTTGCTAGAACTGGCTAGAGTTTGCAGGAATCTCTCTAGCCCTCAGTCTCTCAAAAATCGATGTTGAAACGACGGCGCAAGTATTGGCCCCTAGTGTCTCTGGTCATAGGCAGCGGGTTGTTGGTCTCTGGGGGACTCTTTGGCCTCCACCAGTACCAGTCTCGTCCAGCGGTGCTCTCCCTGGATCAAGTGAATGGCAATCGCCAGGAAGACTGGCTGCCCCATTCGATGTCGTCGGCTCAGGGAATGACTCAACTCACTGCGATCGCTCGTCATGGCGGCACCCCTGAGCGCTACCAGGCTCGTTATTTACTAGCAACTGAACTGATTCAGCAGCGGCAGGGGCAGCAGGCACTAACCTGGCTGCAAGGGTTAGAGCAGGATTATCCAGTCTTAGCCGCTCAAATCGCGCTCAAACGGGCACAGGCCTATACCGCCAGTGGAGATCTAATCCAAGCGCAGGCAGCATGGCATCAAATGCTCCAGCGCTATCCTGATAATCCAGCGGTTGTGGAGGCTCTGTATGTTTTGGGTCGTCAGGATGGGAGGTACTGGCAGCAGGCGATCGCCCAATTCCCGGCCCATCCCCGCACCCTGGAAATTGTCCAGCACCAATTGCAGGCTCACCCCCAGCAACCCAAAATGCTGTTGGTTCTGGCAAAGCATGGTGTTTATTTGTCAGGGATCACAACCGTGCTAGACACCTTAGTGAGCCAGTATGGTCGAACCTTACAACCTCAAGACTGGGAAGCGATCGCCTTTGCCTACTGGGAAAATCAAGTGTATGGCAAAGCCGGATCTGCCTATGCCAAGGCTCCACGCACCGCTCTGAATCTCTACCGCACCGCGCGGGGACTGCAACTCAATGATCAAACCGCTGCTGCTCGTCTGGCCTATCAACAGTTGATCCAGGCATTCCCGACCGCACCAGAAACTGGGTTGGCACTGATGCGAATGGCAAAGTTAGGAGATCCATCCCAAGCACTGGCCGCTCTGGGACAAGTGATTCAACGATTCCCTGAGCGGCGGGCGGCGGCGCTGTTGGCCAAAGCCAATCTGCTCGAGACCTTGGGGAATTCTGAGGCCGCCACGCAAGCACGGCATACCTTACTCACCCAGTACGGCAACTCAGAGGCCGCTGCTGAACTACGTTGGACCCAGGCACAACAACAGGCTAAGGCAGGAAATCTAGCCGCAGCGCGCACTTGGGCACAGCAAATTGTCAGCCAAAATCCTGAGAGTGAGGTGGCCGCAGAAGCAACCTTCTGGAACGGGAAATGGGCTCAAAAACTCGGGCAGACGGATGCCGCTGTGGCTGCATTTAACCGGGTGCTAGTGCAGTATCCGGAGTCCTACTATGCTTGGCGTTCAGCCGTAATGCTAGGTTGGCACGTGGGGGACTTTACAACGGTTCGCTGGCTGGATCCGTGTAAGAGAGCCTCCTGTACGACCTTGATTCCGGCCCGCCGTTCGGAGTTACCCTCCGGTTCCCCACCCTCAAGGCTCTCTATCAATTAGGGCAAGATCGAGATGCCTGGGCTCTCTGGCAGGTGGAATTTAACCAGCCGATGCACCCCAGCGTCGCGGAACAAATGACCGATGGCATTCTGCGCTTGGGAGTGGGGGATCACCTGGATGGGATTTTCATGGTGGCTCACCTAGCGGAGCGGGAAGATCCAGGGGCGAGATCGCAGTACCATACCCTCAAACAGCAACCGGCCTACTGGCAAGCCCTCTATCCAGTCCCTTATCTGGATCAGGTTTCCACGTGGTCGCAAAAACGTCAATTGAATCCGCTGCTGGTGATGGGGTTGATCCGTCAGGAATCACGCTTTGAAGCCGCCATTCATTCAGCTGTGGGAGCCGTGGGTCTGATGCAGGTGATGCCGGATACGGGAGACTGGATTGCTAAAAACCTGCACCTCAAGCACTACAACCTTGCGGATTCGGGTGACAACCTCAAGCTCGGAACCTGGTATTTAGACTACACCCATGATGAATATCGAGATAACTCGCTGCTGGCAGTGGCTAGCTACAACGCGGGGCCAGGCAATGTCTCGGATTGGCTCACCCGGTTTGGCTTCAACGACCCAGATCAGTTTATCGAGGCGATTCCATTTAATGAAACCCAAGGATACGTCAAAGCAGTATTTGAGAACTATTGGAACTATTTACGGCTCTACAGTCCAGAGGTAGCCCAGCGTTTGGCAGCCCACAGGCAGCGACAGCCCATTGCGGCGAAACCCCTCACCTAGTTCTCGTTTTACTTGTTTTATCGGAGGCAAGGGGAATTCAGGGTTCAGGGGTAATGAGAGTGGCGGGGGTAGGGGCAAGGAACGTTATCAGAGACAGCAGATACAATAAATGGACAGCATCTTGGACTGAGTTGCTACCTGGTTTTACCTGTGCTGTTGCCCGTCTTTTGAACCCATGACCCCCACACCTTCAGACCTAGAAACCCATTCCCAGTCGGATGCCCCAATCCATCCCGTGGCGGCAGATCAGCCACCTGCCATCGATACAGATAGCCTGAGTGGCGTCCTGCCTGCAATCAGCCTTGATGAGGTGCCCGACGATGTGGAAATGTCCTTGTTCGATCATCTGGAGGAGTTACGGCAGCGGATCTTCTATGCCTTGATTGCCATTGTCGTAGCGATCGCGGGGTGTTTTCTAGAGGTGAAGCCGATTGTACGCCTCCTCGAAGTACCAGCCCAAGGGGTGAAGTTTCTGCAACTGGCTCCGGGGGAGTAGTTTTTTTGTCTCCATGAAAGTGGCTGCCTACAGTGGTCTCTTGGTAGCGAGTCCCTTTGTGCTTTACCAAATAATTCAATTTGTGCTGCCAGGGCTGACCCGTCGAGAGCGGAGATTTCTGGGGCCGATTGTCCTGGGTTCTAGTGTTTTATTTGTCGCGGGGTTGGGCTTTGCTTACATTGCCCTGGTGCCAGCAGCGCTGAAGTTTTTTCATCAACTACGGGGCCGATGTGGTCGAGCAACTGTGGTCGATTGATCGCTACTTCGAGTTTGTGTTGCTGTTGCTATTTAGTACCGGGCTGGCATTTCAGATTCCGGTGATCCAAATGCTCTTGGGTTTGTTGGGCATTGTCTCTTCTCAACAAATGCTCTCAGGTTGGCGCTACGTGGTTCTGGGGGGAGCGATTTTAGGAGCGGTGCTCACGCCTTCCACTGATCCCTTGACCCAGAGCCTTTTAGCGGGGGCGGTTTTAGGGCTGTACTTTGGGGGAACTGGTTTAGTCAAACTCTTGGGTCGCTAGGGAAGAAAAGCCTCGTTAAAACTCTTCCAAGAGCCACTCAGAGGCTCGCCCCCCTAACGCTAGGGGAATGGTGACGACTTTGCCTAAACGGGGGCGATCGCGGGTCTGGGCAATGAATTGCTGCACCTGAGCCACCCGATCCCAAGCAATCAGATATTGGGCAACTTGATCAAGGTGCGCCAAATACTCAGTTTCCGTCAGGGGAAATGACGCTTGCTCCCAATACTTCCACATTATTTGCACCAAAATCTTGCCCTGGGTGCGTCGTAATTGAATGTCATAGGAGCATCCCCACTTTTGCAGGAGAAGTTGTCGCAGTTCTGATCCTGTCATAGGTCATTGAGGGGGGCATTGAGGGCCGCAGGCCTAATTTACATTTCGTATCAATGCAAGGGTACTTGCCTCAGATATTATGGCTTATGTCAAGAAATGTAATAATACCGATGAGAAGGTTGCAGACAGCCGTTGAAAAGGGTGCTTCGCAGATCGTTGCTTGTAGTTGACTGCATTCAGTCTTCCTCCCTTTGCTTGGAACGTAGCCTCGTTTTAAGGTATAAAACCTTTCTGAGACTGAACCTGTAATTTCTGGCTTAGATACACACCTTTACACATATATCAGCATCGGTCATGGCTCAAGTTTCTGCTACTCCTGACGTCCCAGATATGGGGCGTCGCCAATTCATGAATCTTCTGACGTTTGGTGCGATCACAGGAACAGCGCTCGGGGCTTTGTATCCTGTGATTAAATTCTTTATTCCACCGTCCGCAGGGGGCGCGAGTGGGGGCGCGATCGCCAAAGATGCGCTGGGTAATGACATCCTGGCCAGCAATTTTCTGGCAACGCATAATCCTGGAGATCACGTTTTAGCCCAGGGTTTAAAGGGTGACCCGACCTACATTGTGGTCACGGAAGAGAAGGCGATTGGTAACTATGGACTGAATGCAGTTTGTACCCATTTAGGCTGCGTTGTTCCCTGGAATGCGGCGGAGAATAAGTTCAAGTGCCCCTGTCACGGTTCACAGTACGATGCCACTGGCAAGGTGATTCGGGGCCCTGCTCCCCTCTCCTTGGCATTGGTGCATGCGGCGGTTGACAACGACCGTGTTGCCTTTACCAATTGGACTGAGACAGATTTCCGCACCGATGAAGCACCCTGGTGGGCTTAGTCCGTTGCTGCCGCTTACATTCCTCTGCTGCCGAACATTGTCAAAAGATTCTCCACCCATGAAGAACACCCTTGTATCCATGCCCTTCCTCTCTGGTTTGTGGCAATCCGGGAAACGGCTACTATTCGCTATTGCAGCGATCGCCGTGGTTCTGGTCAGTAGCCTGGGAGTTTCCCAGCCTGCCGCTGCTTACCCGGTCTATGCCCAGCAGGCCTACGATAACCCCCGCGAACCGACAGGCCGCATTGTCTGCGCCAACTGTCACCTGGGCGCTAAACCCACAGAGGTTGAAATTCCACAATCAGTTCTACCCGATACAGTATTTGAAGCTGTTGTCAAAATTCCCTACGACACCCGGATGCAGCAGGTATTAGGGAATGGGGAGAAAGGTCCCCTGAATGTAGGGGCGGTGCTGATGCTGCCTCCTGGCTTTAAGATTGCCCCTGAAGACCGCATCCCGGAAGAACTGAAAGAAAAAATTGGGGGTCTGTACTTTCAGCCCTACAACGAGACGTCGGACAACATTGTTGTTGTCGGCCCGCTGCCCGGTGAACAGTATCAAGAACTCACCTTCCCGGTGCTGTCTCCTGACCCTGGGACGGACAAGAACATTCACTTTGGTAAGTATTCCGTGCATGTGGGGGGGTAACCGAGGTCGCGGCCAGGTCTACCCCACAGGTGACAGAAGCAATAACAACGTCTTCACTGCTTCGGTGACTGGTCAGATTAGCCAAATCGTCAAGAATGACATGGGTGGCTACGATGTCACGATTCAAGCAGTGGATGGCAGTACAACGGTTGACAGCATTCCCCCTGGCCCGGAACTTCTGGTGACCCAAGGTGAGGACGTCACGGTTGGGACAGCGCTGACCGCGAATCCAAATGTGGGCGGCTTTGGTCAAGCCGATGGCGAAATTGTGCTCCAAGACCCTAACCGCATCAAGTGGTTGATGGCCTTCATCGCGGCCATCATGCTATCCCAGGTGCTGCTGGTACTGAAGAAGAAGCAGATCGAGAAAGTGCAAGCTGCTGAAATGAATTTCTAGAATTGGGCATTCCCCAGTTCGCTTTCGAGAGCACCCACTGGTGCTCTTTTTTTCTGATTTTTTCGGATCACAACCTTACTGCTGAACAACTTGTGCAAGGCTTTTTGAACTTAAATAAACCGGCAGGACTGACCTCCCACGACTGTGTCGCTAAAGTCCGCAAACTGCTGCACATGAAGCGAGTGGGTCATGCAGGTACCCTTGATCCGGCAGCGGTGGGGGTCTTACCCATTGCCCTGGGAACCACCACCCGGTTGCTCCAGTTTTTGCAACCGGGCAAGGCCTACCGAGCCACCCTGCGGTTAGGACAGCGGACGACCACCGATGATCTAGAAGGGGAAACCTGCTTTCTAGAACCCGCAGCTCACCTCGATCTGAATCAGGTGACCACGGCTCTGGAAGGGTTTGTGGGCAAAATTCAGCAGATCCCCCCGGCGTACAGTGCGATTCAAGTTGAGGGCAAACGGCTGTATCAACGGGCGATGGCAGGGGAAGTCCTGGAAGTTCCCCCGCGGACGGTGGAGATTTTTAGGATTGAGATTTTGGACTGGCGACCGGGAAAGTTTCCAGAACTTGAGGTGGCGATCGCCTGTGGATCTGGCACCTATATTCGCGCGATCGCCCGTGATCTCGGCTTGGCACTGGCAACGGGTGGGACGTTAGTTCATTTAATTCGCACGGAGAGTAGCGGGTTTCCCTTGGCCGAGAGTTTAACACTGGAGGCTTTAGCGATACAGGTACAACAGGGAGAATTCTACCCATTGTCGCCGGAGTCGGCATTGGGGCACTTGCCGAGGCTGCAATTAGCGGATGATCTAGCGCAGCGCTGGTGCTATGGTCAACGGCTGACTTGGAACCCAGCAGACACAGGGGGAGAGGGCACAGACTATTGGCGGATCTATGATTTAGCGGGACACTTTCTGGGTGTCGGTCAGCAGGGCAACGTTGCAGGGGAACAACAGTTGTTACCGAAGGTGGTACTACACCCTTGATCAGAATCCATGCAACGACTGAGACGAGAGCGTAGAGTCGCTGAATGCCTATTAATGCCTATTATCGTTATCAATCTAGGGGACTGCGAACCCCTAGGCCACCTTTGTTGAGCACATGGGTGTAGATCATGGTGGTCTTGAGATCTTGATGGCCTAAACGTTCCTGGACGGTACGAATGTCGTAGCCATTTTGCAGCAAATGGGTGGCGAAACTGTGGCGCAAGGTATGACAAGTTACTTTTTTGTCCACGCTGGCTTTCTGGGTCGCTTGTTTCAGCGATCGCCCAAGGGCAGCATCATCCAGGTGATGCCGACGTGTTACCCCCGATCGAGGATCAACAGACCGTTGCGGGGCAGGAAAAACATATTGCCAAAGCCATTGGCGATCGGCGTTGGGATATTTCCGCCCCAAGGCAAAGGGCAGATAAACCGCACCATAGCCCAGCGCCAAATCATCTAGGTGGGTCTGTTTGACTTGGACTAAATGTGCCTGGAGTAGAGCTGAAATGCTTTGAGGAAGCATCGTTACTCGGTCTTTATTGCCCTTGGAATCTCGGATGATAATTTGGCTTTGGGCAAAGTCTAGATCTTTAACTCGCAAGCGCAGCCCTTCCTTGACCCGCATTCCTGAACCATAAAGTAACTTTGCCAGGAGTTGATGGGTTCCTTGCAGATGTTGCAGAATGCTTTTGACTTCCTCCTGGGTTAGAACCACAGGCAAGTGCTTAGATTGGCGCGCCCTTACCGAATCGATGGATTCAGGGAGAGGCTGTTGTAAAACGAAGCGATAGAGAAACAACAGGGCACTAAGGGCTTGATTTTGAGTTGAAGCCGCGACATTCTCTTCAACTGCGAGATGGGTTAAAAAAGCTTCAACCTCAGCCGCTGCCATATCCTTGGGGTGGCGCATATCGTGAAACAGGATGAAGCGACGAATCCATTGGACATAGGAGACTTCAGTACGATAGGCATAGTGCTTGACCCGAAGGGCATCGCGCACCTGGTCAAGAAGCTTTTTGGGTTTGGTTGAGTTCATTCTAAGTGAGGAATAAGATCCCTTTTTTGCAAGTTATGATCCCACGATGAAGACTAAGTAACCAGATTTTGCCGAATAAAAATATCTATAATGCTTTACAGATAATGTATTCAGCGATTTTGTGCTTAGTTTCTATATCAGGGTTCTAGTTTCTATATCAGGATTTTTTAAATATAGCCTATTCAGATAGGGTATGCTAAAATCCCCATAATCCTTAACCCACAAGCAATCCTGGGTATTAAGCACCAATTTGCTTAGATCCCTAAATGAGATCTAAATATAGTTGGGCGATCGCTCGCGGGGCTCGCCTGCTCGCCCAATGGGGCGCGAGACTTCATCGAGTTTGTTATACCTCCAATCTTCAGCTCGCAATCTGCCCAACTACTCGATGAAGCAGAATCCTTCGGATTCCGTTGCACTTCACTCCTTGGTCGTCCGATGCTTCCGCATCGTTCAAGTCGGAGTTCCGCTTATCTCGCGCCCCATTAGGCAGCGGCCTGTGATTGTTGACTTCCTATTTTATGACTTGGCAATTAGAAGTAAGCATCAATGAATCGGAATCAGTTTAGATTTCTCAGTATTCTTGCCATAGGTTTGGTCGGTTTTTTTCACGCCTGTGGAGTGGCAGACAAACCGACTCAATCCGAACAACAGCCAATTTCTCAACCTTCTATCACTGAGAAAAAGTGGCCTTACCAATTCTTAGAATCTAAAACCGAACAGACTGGGCATAACAATGTTATGGATCTGTATGCATTTTCTGGTAAGTTCGATCTTGATGAACTGAAAGCATTTTGTCTAGATCGAAAACAAAAAAGCACCGCGAAAGTGTTCTACTATGTTGTGATATTTGACAACGCCGCCAACGCAAGTTTTCCATCATCACCGTTTACAGCGAAGTTTGGCCTTGAGGAAAACACCGCGAAGCATATCAGAGCAATCTATGAATATAACCAACTGAATGGATTCAGTGAACTTGAATACCATGACAAGAACATCTGGGAAAATATTCCAAATCGTGAGAAGATCTAATTAAAATGCTTCCTTTAACACCAAATCAACTAATGGGCACCTCGAAAAATTCAGTCAAAGCTGTCTCACATCAAGGAAACAATGAGATCATTGAGCATTAGACTAGTCATCCATTCACAGCTATGGGACAACAAAGCCTTTGGGATCTAGAGCAGCGTTATGAAATCCTAGCCCAGAAACAAGACATCCTGATTCGTCTAGACAGCATTATCCCTTGGCAAGAGTTTCGCCCCATCCTGGAGCAAATTCACGACAAACCTCGCAAAAGCAACGCCGGACGCAAACCCACC
>NZ_JJML01000048.1 GCF_000775285.1 Neosynechococcus sphagnicola sy1
ATCGCTTTTGTTGAACTCGCTCAGTTTCTTTCTCAGGGGGATGCAGTGTTTTTTTAAAGGGTCAAGTTCAGCTTCTGAAGCATCCGAAACATTGTCGTTATGCTGACTCGAACCCCAACTGCTTCGTCTAACAGATCACACAGTTCGCTCAAGGTGGCATCATTATTTGTCTCAACTAAGCCACTCAACACAGCCAGATGCTCAGCACTGAGTTTGCTGGGGGTTTGTTCTGTTCGCTGCTTCGGACGGATAGTCCCGGTCTCTCGATATTGCTTCGTTAGTTTGCGTACAAAGCTGTATGCTACATGAAACTGTTCGGCTAGCTTGCGTTGAGAGGTCTTCCCGTCTATGTATCTCTCAACTATTTTTCTCCGCAAGTCTTCAGAATATGGGCGCACGTTTATCTAGATTAACAGTGGATTCCTATATCTTACCTCGCCAGCCCTACTAGGCTGAAAAACGCTATAGAATATGTCATGTCATCACCTGATTTGGATCAGCAGTCAAGAGATCGGGAAGCGATAGAAGTCTTTGAATTAATCCGCCCAATTTCTGAACAATGGGGATTCGACAAGTCTGAACTTTATGCGTTTCCTAAAACAAAGCGAAAAGGAATTTATTACATTTATACTCTGAAGAGAAATCCTGATGGAAAGTGGGCGTACGAACAGCATTTATCAAAAGTGCATATAAATGATTAATTGTCTAACTAATCTGGTGCAGCGGATTGACCAATGCCGTTTGTGGTGCTACAAAAGTATCGGCAACTGTTGACCAGAGCCGTTATGTGTTTTGAACAAACTGTTTGTCATCCAAAGTGGCAACAACTTTGGATAAAGATATTGTGCTATGCATAAAAATCGAGATACATACATATCAAATCACGAGAGGAAATTGAATATGAATGGCAGTACGACAACCACCAGTGGCAAATGTCCGGTGGTGCACGGCGGTGTTACGACCACCAGCATGTCGAACATGGAATGGTGGCCCAAGGCACTCAACCTCGATATTTTGAGTCAGCACGATAGCAAGACCAACCCGATGGGAGTGGACTTCAACTATCGGGGAGCGGTTAAGAAACTTGACGTAACCGCGCTCAAAAAAGACCTGCTCGCGCTGATGACAGACAGCCAAGGCTGGTGGCCGGCGGACTGGGGTCACTATGGTGGTCTGATGATCCGCATGTCCTGGCATGCAGCGGGCACCTATCGGATCGCGGATGGTCGCGGCGGTGCGGGTACCGGTAATCAACGCTTTGCACCCATCAACTCCTGGCCGGACAACATTAACCTGGACAAAGCGCGCCGACTGCTCTGGCCGATCAAGCAGAAATACGGCAACAAGCTCAGTTGGGCAGATCTGATTGCCTACGCAGGCACCATCGCCTATGAGTCTATGGGGCTAAAGACCTTCGGCTTTGCCTTTGGACGGGAAGACATCTGGCATCCCGAAAAAGATATCTACTGGGGTTCGGAGAAGGAATGGCTCGCTCCCAGCAACAATCCCAACAGCCGCTATTCTGGTGAGCGGGATCTGGAAAATCCGCTAGCTGCCGTGATGATGGGGCTGATCTACGTCAACCCCGAAGGCGTGGACGGCAATCCTGACCCACTCAAGACCGCTCATGATGTGCGGGTAACCTTTGCCCGTATGGCCATGAATGACGAAGAAACCGTCGCCCTCACCGCCGGTGGCCACACGGTGGGCAAATGCCACGGTAACGGCGATGCTGCGTTGCTCGGCGCGGAACCCGAAGCTGCCGATGTCGAAAAACAGGGGTTGGGATGGCATAACAAGACCCATCGCGGCATTGGGCGCGACACCGTGACCAGCGGCATTGAAGGCGCATGGACGACCTATCCCACCCGATGGGACAACGGTTATTTCCACATGCTGCTGAATTACGACTGGGAACTTAAGAAGAGTCCGGCAGGGGCGTGGCAGTGGGAACCCATCAATGTCAAAGAAGAAGACAAACCCGCTGATGTTGAAGACCCCACAATCCGCCGCAACTTGGTCATGACCGATGCCGACATGGCCATGAAGATGGATCCTGAGTATCGGAAGATTTCCGAACGGTTCTACCATGACCCCGACTACTTTGCTGACGTCTTTGCGCGAGCCTGGTTCAAACTGACCCACCGGGATATGGGGCCAAAGACTCGTTACATTGGCCCCGATGTGCCGCAAGAAGACCTAATCTGGCAGGATCCGATTCCCGCCGGGAACGCCAGCTATGATGTTCAGTCCGTGAAGGCCAGAATTGCAGCAGGCGGTCTGAGCATCAGCGAAATGGTATGCACCGCTTGGGACAGTGCCAGAACTTTCCGGGGTTCGGACAAGCGTGGGGGGGCTAACGGGGCACGTATCCGCCTGACCCCGCAGAAGGATTGGGCAGGCAACGAACCTGCCCGTCTGGCCAAGGTGCTGGCCGTCCTGGAAGGCATCTCGGCGGATACCGGTGCTAGTGTTGCGGATGTCATCGTGCTGGCGGGTAATATCGGTGTCGAGCGGGCTGCCAAGGCTGCTGGTTTTGATATTACCGTTCCCTTCTTCCCTGGTCGGGGTGACGCAACGAACGAGATGACCGATGCCGAATCGTTCGAACCTCTTGAACCCATCCACGATGGCTATCGTAACTGGCTCAAGCAGGACTATGCCGTCAAACCTGAAGAGCTGATGCTCGATCGCACCCAACTGATGGGGTTGACAGCCCCTGAGATGACGGTGCTGGTTGGCGGTATGCGTGTGCTAGGTAGCAACTATGGCGGCACTAAGCACGGTGTGTTCACCGATCGCGAAGGCGTCTTAACCAACGACTTCTTTGTGAACCTGACGGATATGAACTACCTATGGAAGCCAGCCGGTAATAACCTGTATGAAATCTGCGATCGCAAGACGGATCAGGTCAAGTGGACGGCGACACGGGTGGATCTTGTCTTCGGCTCCAACTCGATCCTGCGTGCCTATGCCGAAGTCTACGCGCAGGATGATAACAAAGAAAAGTTCGTGCAGGACTTCGTGGCAGCCTGGACGAAGGTGATGAATGCCGACCGCTTTGATCTGGCCTAACCCTTAATATGCATCTCCACGCTGTTCATGATCGCAGCGTGGGGATAGGTATATAGCTGTGTCCAGATTGATCCCGCGATTGAACCTAAGCAGTCATAATAAAAGCTACTTAGAAGGCAATAAACCACATAACAAGGCGCTACACTCGGACGGCAACTCCGCTACGCTACATTGCCGCCGGTGAGCTTTGTCGTTAGACCTCAAGTCCTTGATTGTGATGTAGCTTGGATTTTGAGGGAAAGAGTGGGTTTGGCAGCGTAAGGCTATAGCTTTGAGCTTATCGATTTGCAACCAACGGCACTCAGCACGATTCATTCGATGGAACAACAGAAGCTAAAGGAGAATGCGATCGCCCATTGATTCCTCACTCAGGGCGCAGCAAACTCTCTGGCATTTGCTGCAGAATGCGCTCAAAGATGGCTGTGTTGTTTAGTCCCCGGGTTAATACCAGCGCACCTTGAATCAGCGCGATCGCCTCTTCAGCGCGTTGACGGGCAGTAATCGGCGTGATGCCAGCATCCACTAATACAGCCGCCACACTATCAATCCAGAGGTTGAGCGCTCGTTGCACGCGCTCCTGAAATAACTCATGTGCCTCTCCGACACTGAGGAGTGCTAATAAACAATCCTGCTGACCCTGTTGGTAAAAGGCATCGACATTTTGGTTCATTGCCTGGATGCGATCACCGGGTGGGCGATTGCTGCGCAAAGGGGCTAACAAATTCTCCTTCAGCGCCTGAGTAACATAATCCAAAACGGCATCGGCCATCTCTTCCTTGCCATTGGGGAAATAGTGATAGAGACTGGCTCGCTTCAACCCGGTTGCCTCAGAAAACCGGGTAATGCTAGCCCCTTCATAGCCATATTCCTGAAATACTGCCATCAACTGGGGGATGACTTCTGCTTTAGCCATGGGTTGACCTCAAAAAAGTTTTGCGTTCCTACTTGACAGCTTACCAAACGTTCGGTAATTTGAATGTATACCGAACGTTTGGCAAAGACAAAGCAGTGCGGTATAACCTACAAGGAGAAAATTGATGAGATCCCCATTTAAAGAACGCTTGACGGTGATTACAGGAGCATCAGGTGGCATTGGCTATGCCTTCGCCAAATTATTGGCAAAGCAAGGCGCAAGATTGGTGCTGGTTTCTAGGGACGTTAGGCAACTGGAAACCGTGAAGCAAGAACTTGCACCTTTGACAGACTACATTCAGGTGATTGGTGCAGATCTATCTACTACTGAAGCCTGCGACGAGTTGATTCAACAATTGGAGCGGTTGCCCTATCCGGTAGAGGTTCTGATCAACAATGCTGGCGCTGGTGCCTCTGGCTATACGGTTGATCAACCCTGGTCGCGGCTGAATAACTTGTGTCAACTGAATATGGTGAGCCTGACCCATCTCAGCCATTGGGCGGCTAGCCAGATGAAAAAACGTCGGACGGGATACATTCTCAATGTGTCGGCTGTATTGGCTTGTGAACCTGTACCCTTCTTTGGGGTTTACAGCGCAACCAAGGCGTTTGTCACCAGTTTCTCGATCACCCTTTATCAGGAAATGAAACGCTTCAACGTAGTCGTTTCCTGTCTGCACCCACCCGCAACGGCAACGGCGTTTGGACAAGACGCTGAAATTCTCGATTCTCGTGCACTTCAGCTCTTCAATCTAATGCATTCCACGTTGAGTGCGGAACAGGTCGCCAAAGTAGGACTGCGCGGTTTGGCGGCACGCCGACCCAGTGTGGTTGCCGGTCTGCTGGGCAAGGTGATCTATGCATCTGCGGCGTTCATTCCCAGATTTCTGGGCTTATGGCTGATGGAGTTTCTGTTCAAAACCGAGCAAGCCGTACCCCGCTCAATGGATTTGAGAAGCATCTGAGACCGAAAGGTCGTGATGCATTGTATTGCTGCAAATGAATGCATCACGGATCAGCCCTCTCAAACCAGGACTGCCCGCCGATCAATGGCAAATTCCGTACAAAACTCAAGTGTGCAAAACTCAAGGAGCAACATCATGACGACCTACAACACCATTTCGATTGACGGCTTGAATATTTTCTATCGGGAAGCAGGTTCTAGGGAAAATCCTACCATTGTCCTCCTGCATGGCTATCCGGCATCCTCACACATGTATCGAGATCTGATCACTGAGTTATCTGATCAGTTTCACCTGATTGCACCGGATTACCCTGGGTTTGGCAACAGCGATACACCGCCGATCGATCAATTTGAATATAGTTTTGATCATCTCGCTGACATTACTGAGCATTTTCTCCAGGCTCTGGGTTTAACTCAATTTAGTCTCTATGTGCAAGATTACGGCGCACCCGTAGGGTTTCGGATTGCCACCCGCCATCCCGAATGGATTCAGGCACTGATTGTGCAGAATGGTAATGCTTATGAGGAAGGGCTGACCCCAGCTTGGCAAGCCTTTCGTAATCTGTGGAGCGATCGCACCGAAGCCACCGAAGCACCCGTGCGCGATTTTCTGAAGCGGGATACGACGATTTTCTTTTACACAGCAGGGGTGCGCGATCGCCAGAGTATCAACCCTGACAACTGGAATCTCGACCAGTCCTTCTTGGATCGCCCAGAGAATGCGGCTGCCCAACTGGAACTGTTCTACAACTACCGGGCAAACCTGGAGCAGTATCCCCAGTGGCATAAATATTTCCGCACTCACCAACCACCCACGCTGATTGTTTGGGGCAAAAACGATCCGTTTTTTGGTCCGGAGGGTGCCCATGCATTCCAACGCGATCTGAAAAAATAGCGAAGTGCATCTCCTTGATACGGGGCACTTTGTCCTGGATGAAGAGGGACAGGCGATCGCTGCTCACATTCGCCGCTTTCTTCCGGCTCACCTGGGTTAGCAGATCAACGCTTAGCAAGTGGCTGAGTTAGGTCGGTTTTTACAAAGCCGGTTGCTAAGGTTACATGTGCAGCTATCGATTCAATTCATTCTCGCTATCGATAGAGTACACCGAGATCAGAAAACGACGCGAGGGTAAGGTAGAGTTTCAAACTATTATTGGCAATGGATTGTTGTGCCGAACTCAGTCAAACTGCTGCCATTGCCCCCAGCCGTCAGGCTCTGCTGGAAGCATTTCAGCAAGTGCTTATGCAAGGTGTATATTGGCGGGGTGTTGAGGCAATTATGAACCTTGTTGCTAAAGCCCCGAGATTTCCAGAGGCGTTACCCTGGCTGAAAAAGCAAGTTTTGGAAGGCCGACGTAGCAGAGTTTATCGGGAAGCATTGGAAGCGATCGCCCAACATTACCATGACGACCTCGCTACCCTGCCCTGGTTGAAGGACTGTTTCCAAGCCGATCAACAGGAAGATGTACGTTCTGCGGTGGTCAGCGCGATCGAATTTTTTTACTCCAATGACCTCGATGAACAAATGCGACAGAGCGTTCAGATTTTTGTGTAAGCCTTGAGATCGTCAATAGTTGAAGCGTCCTGGAAATAGGATAGCAAAATGTGACAAGGCTGCTTTCCAGTTCTTAATTGGTCGGTTCCATCGCTTGGCAATGTTGTTCATTGCCAAATACATCAACTTGAACACGGACTCCTCATCTGGGAACACAGCCTTGGTCTTAATTACCTTGCGCAATGAGCGATTGAGCGACTCAATGGCATTGGTGGTGTAGATGACTTTGCGAATATCCATTGGATCATCAAAGATGGGAATGACGTTGTCCCAATGCCGAATCCAAATCTGGCTAATCGCCGGATAAAGGGCATCCCATTTGGTTGAAAACGCATCTAGGGCTGCTTCGGCCTCCTCAAGCGTGGTGGCTTGATAGATTGGCTTCAGGTCTGCCGCTACCGCTTTAGCATCCTTCCAAGGAACGTAGCGCAGGCAATTGCGAATCAGATGCACGATACATAGCTGAACTTGAGTTTTGGGATACAGTGCCTCGATTGCCTGGGG
>NZ_JJML01000049.1 GCF_000775285.1 Neosynechococcus sphagnicola sy1
CCCATCGACATCTGGAGTGATTCATTTTGGAAAACCTCTCCAAACCGATTCTTGTCTGACTTCATACCTTGCTACTTCTGCCAATGAGTAAGTCCTAATACCAGCATTCAAAAAATCTGCAAAGTTGTTGCTACCCGGAAGCATTTTTGCAGGGGTGGTTGCTTAAGCTGTAGCTACATCAACCTGATAAATCCTATGTCACGCCACCTGGAAAGGCTACTGCAACTAGATGCCCTCCTGAGATTGCCCCTTCGTCAAACAGCGGAGAATCTAGCGGAAGCACTGGAAGTCAGCGAACGAACAGTTCGGAATGACTTGAATTTCCTGCGCGATCGTTACTTTGCTCCTTTGGAGTGGAGTAAGGCTAAGGGCTATCACTACACGGATTCGGATTGGCGGTTGCCGACCATTACGCTGAGCAAGGGGGAACTGTTTGCCCTAACGCTGGGAGCCAGGATGTTGGAGGCGTATGCTGGTTCAGCCTATGTGGGGGAGTTGCGCTCGGCGATCGCCCGTCTGGGGGAACGATTGCCTGAACAGACCTGGGTGGATCTGCAAC
>NZ_JJML01000050.1 GCF_000775285.1 Neosynechococcus sphagnicola sy1
GGGGTAAGCGCCCCAGCAAGCGAGGTAAACGAGTCTCTACAATCAGTGCAATCAGCCTCAAAACCGTTGTCACTAACGTAAGTATCGTCGGTTCAACCGATGGTTTGACCTTTGAAGCCTTCATTGCTCGCCACCTGGTTCCGAAACTTTGGAAAGGAGCTTGTGTGATTATGGATAACTACTCGATACACAACCATGACACGATCAGAAAGCTGATTGAGGACGTGGGTGCTAAGTTGATTTATTTACCTCCCTATTCTCCAGACTTTTCACCGATAGAAAATTGCTTCTCAAAGATTTAAAAATATTTTGCGGACGATTGGGGCACGCAGCTATCCCGATCTCGCTAATGCCATTGAAGACGCTTTTTCTCAAGTATCTTTGGAAAACCTCAAAAATTGGTTCACTCACTGTTGCTACTACGCCTCACAAGAGTGAAAAATGCTATAATACTGTTCCAGATGAAATTCAAAAAAAGCTAATGTCTCTAGTATATGGCAACAGGGCTACGGCTGAAAGATTGTTGTCCAAAGCTCGACAAACCAATCCTAATCAATCGGAAATGTGGATCTGGGAAAAAGTGATTTTCGATTTAGAACGCGATCGCCGATAACAAAAGGAATAGAGCGAAAATATATGGAACCGCTGTCAAGCCCCCTAGGGAGAAGCCGGAGCAGGTGGAGTTGTGGACTCTGGACGGGGGGGCGGGTGCTTCTGGAGCTGGCTCACTAGGAGCCACAGGTTCCGCAACCGACGGCGCAATTTGGCTGGCATCCCCCGTGGGCGACGGCGAAGAACCGGGGGTTTCAGCCGGGGGGAGGTGACCCTGAAGTGGAGCCAGATTCCGATGCGCCAGTGGCCGCTGGCGTACTGGGAGTTGCAGCGCCTCCAGAATAGTCCTGGTTGTAGTAACGATTCTCGTCAGGCGCTGTATACGGGTTATAAATGCGACTGGGTTGCACGGGCTTGACTTTAATGGTGCCCTTGCGGCCTTCTATCTGGGGCAGTTTCGGAAAGGGTTCAACGGGCATCCCTTGCACCAGTTTGTTCATAAAGACATGCCAGGTGTAGGCAGCCGTGCCACTGTACCCCCAAGTGGGTTGGTTGTTATCATTGCCCAGCCAAACCCCAGCCACGAGTTGGGGAATATAGCCCACAAACCAGAGATCACGAGCTTCTTCTGACGTTCCAGTCTTACCCGCCACCGCTCGTCCCAGTTGCGCGGCCCGTCCGGTGCCATTGTCCACCACCCCCTGTAACATCCAGGTCATGATGGCAGCGGAGTCTTTATCCAGCACCTGCTTGGGCTGCAAATTGGTCGTGTAGAGAATTTTGCCGTAGCGATCGCGAACGCGGAGAATTCCAAAGGCCGGACTATATCGCCCTTGGGCGGCCAGAGTGCCATAGGCACTGGTTAACTCCAGGAGATTGACTTCAGAGGCCCCCAGGGCCAGGGAATAGGTGGAATTTAGTTTTGACTGAATTCCCATGGCATGGGTCAGCTTCACGACGGGATCAAAGCCCACATCCAACAACAACTTGACGGCAACAATATTGATCGATTGAGCCAGGGCATCCCGCAAGGGCAACCAGCCATAATAGCCCCGGGAATAATTCTGAGGCTCATAACCATCAATGACGTAGGGGGCATCAAGATAGGTTTGATAGGGGGAAAATCCGGCGGCGATCGCCGTGGTGTAAACAAAGGTCTTAAAGGTAGAACCCGGTTGGCGTTGCGCCTGGGTGACGCGGTTGAACTGACTCTTGCCAAAATCATTGCCCCCCACCATGGCCTTGATTTCTCCATTGCGAGGGTCAATCGCCACCAAAGCCGCCTGGCTAAACCCTTCAGCGGGGCCATCCACCGTAATTGCTTGTTGCACTGCCTGCTCTGCTGCCCGTTGCCATTTGGGATTCAGGGTAGTTTCTACGGTTAAACCGCCCAATTCCAGGACATCCGGGGCAACCAGCTTCGGTAACTGCTTCAGAATATAGGAGGTGAAATAGGGTGCTTCGGTGTGGAGTCGCCGCGGCAGGCTGGGCTTCAGCCCTAGGGGAGAGGCAGTAGCAATCGCCGCCGTTTCAGGGGTAATAAAACCAGCTTCCTGCATCCGTGACAACACTACATTGCGCCGCCTCAGGGCTAGGTCAGGGTTGACCAGAGGAGAGTAATCACTGGGTGCTGGCGCTAATCCCGCAATCAAGGCGGCTTCGGGCAGGGTGAGCTGATCCACTGTTTTACTAAAGTAAACCCAGGCAGCGTCCGCAACCCCATAGGCACCAGAACCAAGGTAGACCAGGTTGAGGTAGTATTCTAGGATTTTAGGTTTATCAATCTCCCGCTCGATTTTCTGAGCCAGGAGGGCTTCCCGGACTTTCCGCCAAGCGGTACGTTCTTGATTGAGAAACACAATCCGTGCCAGTTGCTGGGTGATGGTGCTCCCCCCCTCCACCAGTTCATGAGCCTGAATATTCGCAGCGATCGCCCGCGCAATTCCCAGATAATCAACGCCATTATGGTCATAGAAGCGGCGGTCTTCTGAGGCAATGAATGCCTGAATCAAAGGTGGGGGGATGGCGGCGATCGCCAGATTATCGCGGGTCGCTGGGCCGAGCTGCTGCAAAACCGAGCCATCATCGGCTTTGATGGTCAGCGTCCCCTCTCGCACGAAGGTAAATACTTCGCGGGCATCTGGTAAGTCTTGCTCTAACGTCCACAAACCCCAAGCCCCAGCAGCCACACCGCTCCCAACGATGACACCAATCCAGAGGAGGGGATGGCGGTATAAAGGTTTACGAGCTTTTGCGGCGGACACTAAGTCCACAGCCGGAGGAGTAGATCGACCTCGAGACAACCGCCAGAAAAAGCCTCTCCGGCGTTGCCGGGGGGGGGTAGTGGGATGACCAATCGGGGGGGTACCTAAGGCTGTGGGTTGAGTTGCTGTGGAATTGGGTTCACCAGCCGATGATTCCATAGGCTTTGAGTCAGGTTTCGCCACGATCTCCTCTCACGTAACAACTCAAATTTCCCTTCGTCTGATCTTAGGATATTTCTTCTCGAAGAACCGGGATCTAGGGCAGAGATCCCTCAGTACCGATCAGGAGGCCGGTAGGGGCTGAATCGTTCCACGGAATTCAGGGCTGGTGCGGCACCGAGTGGGAACCGCAATCACGGACATCGCTTTATATTTAAATTTGAAAATGACTTTAGATCATCTCCTGGATAACCGATGCCTCAGTTTTGGCAGATTGATAGTTGGCTGCGCCGATACGCTCCCTGGAGGCAGCTAGCCAATTTATCTTCGTTGCAAGGGAGGATGACCCTGGGCATTGCTGGTTTTTTCCTGGTGGGATTGGGGAGTATTGCCCTCTGGACCAACTGGCAGATGCAGCAAATCTTGATTGTGACCCACAAGCAACAGATTGAATACCTGGCAGGCCGCTTTCCCAGAGATGTGGAACTCTACAGTGAAATGTTGCCCTTAGAGGTCGGTTTGCAGCGCACCATTGACAGCCTTTCAACCCCGAGTTTATTGATCTGGGTGAAGCAGCCCAATGGCAAAATAGTGGCGGAGTCAGCCGCCTTCAAGATCTCGTCAACCCTTTCCATGGCGTTGATGTCCCTGACGGAGATGCCGATCAGAGCAGAACTCTATCCCGTCCGAGATCGCTATCTGGTGTTATGTGGGCAACCGCTGACCGTTCGGGGGGTTGCCCTGGGGCAGGTCTACATTGCTCAGGATGTCACCCCCGATCAGCTGCGATTGATGGCAGGGGTGCGGAGTTTAATCCTGATTAGTCTGCTGACAATTGGGGGTACGACCCTGGCGATCGCCCTCTATATTCGGCAATCTCTCCAACCCCTGCGGCAGATCAGCCAATTGGCGGGGGCAATTTCAGCCAAGGATTTGGGGCAGGCGAAGTTGCAATTGAGTCATGCCCCCGATGAAGTTCGGGAACTGGCACAAACCTTTGAACACATGTTGTCTCGGTTATCCGAAGCCTGGGAACAACAACAGCAATTCGTCGGCAATATTTCCCACGAGCTGCGCACCCCCCTGACGATTGTCCTGGGTTATCTCCAAAGTTTGCTCCGGCGCAGTAGCAATTTTAGCCCCACCCAACAGGAAGCACTGGAGACGGCTGTAGCTGAAACAGAACGCACGGTAAGGCTGCTCGAGGATCTGCTGGCCTTGGCTCGGGTGGATAGCGGTTATATGCACTACCATCTGGAGCCAGTGGCGTTGAATAGCTTGATCTGGGAAATTGCTGGGATGGCTGAAAGATTCAGTAATCGCCAGATCGAGGTCACAGCTTCTGTGGAAGATATTTGGATCACGGTGGATCGCGATCGCTTGCAACAAGTATTCATTAATCTGATTGACAACGCCGTCAAGTACTCCCATCCCGATCAACCCATTGGTGTGACCCTGACCCACACAGAGCAGCAGGTTGAGATTGCCATCGGCGATCGCGGCTGTGGCATTCCCCTCAACCAACAGTCGCGGATTTTTGAGCGGTTTTACCGGGCGGATGCCGCCCGCTCTCGCAGTACCGGGGGGGTGGGATTGGGACTCTCAATTGTGAAAACCCTGGTGGAAGGCATGGGCGGTCAGGTCAGGGTGAGATCGCAGCCCGATCAAGGCAGTACTTTTACGGTGATCTTCCCCCTCTAGGCAGCAGCGACCCACAGCCAGCTCCTGGGAGGACAGGAGGAGCCGTCATCCAGTAACACCCACCCCAACGGGGAATCCGGTGAGGGAGTGAGAAAAACGATTACAGTAAGAAAAGTTAAATCTTTTTGAGTACTGATTTCAAGCCCATGGCAGAAATTCAATTTTCCCGTGGACTCCGGGAGGACGTAATTCCCGAAGTCCGTCTGACCCGTGCCCGCAATGGGGGAAGTGGTACGGCAACCTTTTATTTTCAAAATCCCGGTGCCTTGAGCAATACAAATACGGAAGAGATCACGGGCATGTACCTGATCGATGAAGAAGGTGAGCTGGCGACACGGGAAGTCAAAGCCAAATTTATTAATGGTCAACCCGCTGCCCTGGAAGCCCTCTATCTGATGAAAACCGCCGATGAGTGGGAACGATTCATGCGGTTTATGGAGCGCTACGCCAACGAACATGGCTTAGGTTTTAGTCAGTCCTAGCATCCGCTCTTGAGTCACTGTGATAGCCCCAATTCCCCATCCTGACGATGCTCCTGGTATCCGCCTCTCCACTGCCGTGATCACTGTCAGTGATACCCGCACCCCCGATACCGATCACAGTGGACAACTGATGCAGCAATTGCTGCGTCAGGCAGGCCATGGGGTGACGTGCTATCAAATTCTCCCGGATGAACCTCTCCAGATCCAGGCTCAACTCACCGCCTTAACGGCAGATCCAGCGTTGGTGGCGATTCTCTGCAATGGCGGTACGGGGATTGCGCCCCGGGATACCACCTACGATGCGATCGCAGCCTTGCTGGAGAAGCAACTTCCTGGCTTTGGAGAACTCTTTCGTTGGCTGAGCTTTCAGGAAATTGGCTCCCGAGCGATCGCCTCTCGGGCGGTAGCTGGTCTCTATCGCAGCAAGCTGATCTTCGCCCTCCCTGGTTCTACCAAGGCCGTGCGTCTGGGGATGGAGCAATTGATTCTGCCAGAACTGGTTCACCTGAGCCAGCAAGTGCGGAGCTAAGGCTCACCCTGGTGCTGGAAAATCGCCCATAAAATGGCGCTCTGAGGAGCGCCACGAGTAACTACGGGTAACTGCCTAAACCAAACCTAGGGGCTAATTGCTGGCACTTTTGGCAGGTTTTGGCCCACTGGGTTTTAGGACTGCGGGTTGCTCTAAGACCGAGATCGCCTGAGCATACTGGGGATCTTCCTTGGTTCCAATGAGCTTGGGATTGGTGGACAAGGTTTGCCGTTGCGCTTCTGTCAACTCCACTTTGACATCGGGGGCAATGCCCTTGTGGCTAATATCAGTACCGTTGGGCGTGTAGTAGTGGGCAATGGTCACGGCTAAACCAGAGCCGTCGGATAACTCATGCACCGATTGCACCAAGGCTTTCCCAAAGGTTTGGGTACCGACGACCGCCGCTCGATTATTGTCCTTGAGAGCACCGGTTAAGATTTCGCTGGAACTCGCCGAGTTACCATCTACCAGTATCGCCAGGGGTAAATCGGTCAAGGCTGTCCGATTGGTTGAGATTTCTTCATTGTTGCCCCGGCGATCGACAGTGCGGACAATGGTGCCAGTCTCTAGCCACATCCGGGTAATTTCCACACTGGCTTGCAGCAAGCCACCGGGATTGCCCCGCAAATCCAAGACAAATGCCTCGGCATTTTGAGACTTCAGATTTTGAATTGCCCGTTGCATTTGCTCTGCGGCATGGGAACTAAACTCACTGAGGCGAATATAGCCCACGCGAACATTACCTTCTTGGTTGAGGGAGTAGCGAACCGTCGGTAGTTCAATCCGCTCCCGCATGAGGATCTGGTTAATATCTTCACCGGATCGCATGATCCGCAGCGTCACCTTGGTGCCAACTTCACCCCGGATCAGGTTGGACGCATCTTCCACAGACAACCCAAAGGTCGGCTTGCCATCAATCGCCAGAATTTGGTCACCTGGTTTAATCCCAGCCTTGGCAGCGGGGGAATTGTCAATGGGTTCCACCACCGTGAGAATTTTGGATTTACCATCCACCTCCAAGCGGATGCCGACACCAGATAATTCCCCAGCAGTTTGGTTGCTCAGCGCCTCATACTGCTTGGGGTCCATAAAGCGAGTGTAGGGATCCCCCAGCTTCTCAAGCGCTGCCTTCAAAGCTACGTAGGCTTGTTCACGGGTAGTGTAGTTTTTGCTCAGGAGACTCTGGCGT
The DNA here is from genome assembly GCF_000775285.1 of Neosynechococcus sphagnicola sy1. Taxonomy (NCBI): domain Bacteria; kingdom Bacillati; phylum Cyanobacteriota; class Cyanophyceae; order Neosynechococcales; family Neosynechococcaceae; genus Neosynechococcus; species Neosynechococcus sphagnicola. Next base: position 6,877 of record NZ_JJML01000050.1, read on the forward strand.
ACAGCCTGCCAGTCCACTTGATTGAAGGTACCATCTACATACTCGCGGTTGACGATTTGCCAAGCTTCATCAACAACGGTTTTGGGGCTATCTTGGAGAGCGGCTCTCACAGAGCGGCTCAGACCAGGGCCAAATAAAGTCAGCGTCACGGTTGTTGCAACGGCACCACCAAAGAGGGCGGCTTGCAGGAAGGGAAAGCGCTTAGAGGTTCGGTTCATTGAGGACTAATGCTTAAAATAAATGAACTGAAGGGCAATAGAACGAATCCTAAATCAGCGGAGGATTCTGGCAACATCTGGATTCCTGTCTGCCAAAACAAGCTGAAGCGGACTGACACCTCACACCTACCAAAAGTTAGCTTCAGAATACTGAGGTTCCCAAATCTAACTGCGGCAGCCCTATGACAGTTTAACAAGTGTCTGGGAGTTAAGCCGTCTCCTCAACTCTGAAGGTCTCACCGATGCCCGTCGGCGTGACTGGAATCTCTCTACTTGCGCGGGTTGGGAGTCAAAGGTTGCAACAGCAGCGTTGGCAATCTTCTACTTCCCTTGAGTTTAGCTTAAGCAATTGTTAGAGTTCTGTCACAAATGACACGGGTTGTTTGTGACTCGAGGTGAGTCGAGACTTGACAGATGTCATGGGGCGATCGCTTGGATATTGGCCAAGGGGAGCTGGAAAAAATACTGCTGGCGGAACTGGGCTTCACGGACGGCACTCAGGAATTGGGTGAGGACAGTGGGGAGGACTTGACCATTGAGCTGATACCCCATGACGTGGATGTTTTGGTCGGATACAACGATCTCAAACCCTAACTCATACAACGTCTGCAAGCCCAAATCCAGAAGTTGGGGACTGATATTGAGTTTCTGACACAGTTGGGAACGGGTGGCAGAGTGCCCCGTGCGAAGTAGATATTTGACGACTCCCACCAATTGTTGAAATAACTGCTCCGGGGGAGGACAGTCAGGTTCTCCATAGGCGATCGCCAAGGGTTGGGATGCTTGCAGCGCCCGGTGGCACCAAACTTGTAGCTCATCCCAATTGCTAGGACAGGTCTTCAAAACCAAAGGCGCTGGCTGGGATTGGGGGTTCCCAGGGGAGGGAGCATGGGGGGAGCGCCAATCTAGAATCGAAGGGCGAGGCAAGGTTGGGAGCTGGGTTGCCAACCCACAGGAACGAACCGCTATCAGACGTATTTCATAGTGGGGTTTTTTGCGTTGTCGCTGGCTGGTGAAGGAGTTGTAATCCAGTTCTACAATCAGATCGCAGCGTCCTGGGGGGAGATCTCCCTTACCATGTCCCCACCACAGACCCGGGAATCCCTGATCAGTGGAGTCATCTCGGAGCATGAATTCCGTTTTTAGGAACCGGACTTCCTGGTTCTTGGCATCTCGGAGATTCCGATGCCAAACTTGCTCAAACCAGCAATTGGCAAGATATAGCCGGGGAATGGGATTTCCCATCCCACAGGGTTCGAGTAATTTCAGGGCTTTAAATAGGTCTTTGCCCCCATCCTGGTTCAAATCAGCAACAGTGACGCTCAGATCGGCGGTTAGCACCGGGGGAGAGAGATGGATCACCTGCTGTCGCATCTGCCGATTAATCGCCTCGGTAAATAGGGACAGGTTGTCTAGGGGCAGGCTGAGTCCTAAGGCAAAGGGATGCCCGCCAAAGCTGTGGAGCAAATGCTCCTGCCCTTGCACCAAGGTATAGAGATCTAACTGATTGACCGATCTTGCTGACCCTCTTGCCAGACGGGGAGATGCATTACCGGTCACATTGTCTTCTCTTTCCGTACTCAGAAGGATCGTGGGGCGACCATAGGCTTGAGCCATCTGCCCCGCCACCAGCCCGAGGACCCCCACAGGCCACTGGTCATCCACCAAGACAATGACGTGAGTCGTAGAGAGATCCAAATGGGCCAGTTTGGCTATCACCTGCTGTGCGACTTGCCGCTGTAACCCCTGGCGGCGGGTATTGGCTAATTCTGTTTCCTCTGCCAGGGTGGTGCAACGCTCCACATCCTGGCTGGTGAGTAACTCCACACAAAAGCGGGCATTTCCATAGATGCGGCTAACCGCATTGATCCGAGGTCCAAGACCAAAGGAAATATCGGTGGGGCGATCGCCACTGCGTTTACAGAGTTCGAGCAATTTAGCTACCCCTGGTCGCGTTGTGGTAGATAGACTTGCCTGTTTCTGCAATTGGACAATCCCTCGCTGGGCAAGATAGCGGCAATACCCCCGTCATCTGCACCAGATCGGCAACCAGGCCAATGGCCACTAGATCTAAGAGCGACTCTAAGGCATCGGGGGGCATTGACCGGATTTCATAGAGAGCCTCTATTAATTTGTAAGCCACAGCGACACCGGACAGATGGGCCAGGGGATGGGTCGGGGGGAAGGAACGGGGGTTCAGAATCGCCGTCACAGGGGGGCGCTCAGGAGACAGGGTATGGTGATCGGTAATGATCACATCAATGCCCATCAGGCGGGCATAGGCAATTTCCTTGAGGTTAGTGCTGCCGGTGTCACAGGTAACGATCAATTGGCAACCTTGGGTCTGTAATTGATCGATGCCCTGGCAAGATAACCCATGGGATTCTGTCAGTCGATTGGGAAGGAAATAACTCAGACAGCGATCTGGCTCCAAGAACCTGCCCAGTCCTTCCCAGAGCACAGCGGTGGCTGTCAGCCCATCGGCATCAAAATCTCCCCAGATCACTACCCTTTGTTGTTGATCGACTGCCTGCTGAAGGCGATCCACCGCCCATTGCATTTCCGATCCAAATTCCCAGGGGCTAGCTGGTTGGTAATGGTCAGGATCGAGAAAGCATTGCAACTGGTCATTGGTTTGAATGCCTCGCTGCCACAGCAGCATAGCGGCTTGAGGGTTTGCCACAGCGGTTTGGTGTCTGACCGCTGCGACAAACCACGGCGGTGGATCAACAGCAGAATAAATATCCCAGTCCGGAACTTGTTCTGGCATCTAAATGCTCTGTTAACTTGGAGTTAGAGGCTATTTATAAAGTAAATCTTTAGGCGGTTAATCGTCGCAGCATAATCCGCGCCATTGCCGCATAAATGGCAGTCTCACTCATTTCCGGCAACCGCTCATAATCTTTGCTCAGCCGCCGAAACCAATTGAGCCATCCAAATGTCCGCTCCAGCACCCAGCGCTTGGGCAACCGCTCAAAGTACTCGGTGAGCTTTTGCCTCCCCTCCACCCGAACTTGCAGCATCAACCCCACGACGAGGGCAAACGTATCCCCTCTATCCCCTGCATCTACCCATCATACTTCCACCTGCTCAAGCACTTCGGGATGCTCTGCCACTAACTCCATCAGGGCATACGCCCCTAAGACCCGTTCCCCCATTCGCTTCGGCAACAACAACTTTCAACAGCAGTCCCAGACTATCCACAATCACCTGCCGCTTGCGCTCTTTCACCCCCTTACCGCCATCAAACCCTTACACCTCCCCTTTGTTCCCGCCGTTTTCTCCGACTGGCTATCGGCTGCAATCGCTGTGGGTTGCGGGCATTTGCCCATCTGCTCTCGCACATTGGCTATAAAACGATCGCAACGCTACAAACAGGAGTTGTGCAGTTATCTAAAACACCAGATAGCGAGGTAGATATCCGCTAAATTGAGGTCAATGTCTGATTCCAGACCTACTTTATGAAGTAATTGCCAGAACCTTATGGATAGTTTCAGTGAGCAATTGAGTGCAGGATTAGAACCCATTGCATCATGGTTTCGTAATTTAGGCGTTCCAGAACCAATTGTCCATTGGGGACACCCAGTAATGATGGGAATTGTTGTGTTAGTCATGGGCAGCTTTGTCGGTCTGGCCGGCTGGCGGGGACGATTGATCACCGATGAGGCAGCAGCCAGTCAAAGTCGAGCTGATCATCGGCAGTTAGCTCCCTTAATGACACTATTTATGACCCTCGGTTATACGGGAGGAGTGTTGTCTCTGGTGATGCAAAAACACCCGATTTTACAAAGTCCTCATTTCTGGACAGGTTCGCTTGCCCTCCTACTTCTGGGAATCAATGGTGCGATCGCAGGGTGGGGATTTGGGCAAAAACAGGGCGTTGATACCGGAGCAGGCTGGCGTACCTTTCATGCCTATCTGGGTAGCACAGCGCTCTGCTTATTGTTGATTCATGCTGCCTTCGGTTTAAAGTTGGGGCTATCCATCTAACCGCTTGAACAAACTATCCATTGGTTTGGGGCCACGCTGATCTTCCGCTTTCACCTGCTTCCATGCACCCTGCAACTGGAATGATACTTTGTCTGGCCTATGTCCTGGGTTTGCTGGCAACAGCTATTCCCTGGGGAGGATATGGTTGTTTAGGGCTGGGGTTGGCTGCGGCAGTGCTGCTGCCTCGGTTGTGGCGTACAGGTCCCAAGAGGTGGCTATGGTTGATTGCAGGAACTCTGGGCCTGATCGCTAGCCTGTACCTGCATCTGCGAGTACCTCATCCGGGAGCAACTGATATCAGCCGATTGATTCAGCAACCTGGAGACAGTCATCGTCCTCCAGTGGTAACGGTTCAAGGCGTGGTTGAAAGCCTACCAAGGCTAACCCGGAGTCAAAAGGCTCAATTTTGGCTCCGAACCAGTCAGTTCGGCCCAGTCGATACTGGTCAGCCGACCACAGGCAGAGTTTACACGACGGTTCCCCTCCTCCAAGCAACGGGGATCAATCCTGGACAGAGGGTGACCGTTACGGGAACCATGTACCAACCCAAATCCAATCCCGGACAATGCGTGTTTGATTTCAAGGATTACCTGGGACAGGAAGGATCATTTGCTGGATTGGTAGGGCAAAAGCTGGAACCCACTGAGAGAGGGCAAAACGATCGCCACTGGGGATGGTGGAGTATACGCCAACGGATTGTGCAGTCCCAAGTTCGTTGGCTCAATGTGCCAGCTGGCCCCCTAGTGAGTGCGATGGTGCTGGGGGGACGAGCGGTGGACTTGCCATTTGAAATCCGAGATTGCTTTGTCCGAGTGGGCTTGGCCCATGCCCTGGCTGCATCGGGCTTTCAGGTGTCGTTGATTTTAGGTGTGGTGTTGGCACTGACACAGCAATTCACCCCTCGGGTGCAGTTTGGTTTGGGTGCAGCAGCAAATTTATTATTCGTGGGCTTGGCTGGGCCTTCTCCATCGGTACTGCGAGCCGCCGTCATGGGATTTGCCGTGTTACTGGGAGTTCTAAGCGATCGTAAGATCAAACCACTGGCATCTCTGGTGGTAGCAGCCACCCTGTTGTTATTGTTAAATCCCCTGTGGATATGGGATCTGGGATTTCAACTGAGTTTTGCAGCCACCCTGGGATTGTTAGTGACGGTTCCTCCCCTGATGCAGGGATTGGATTGGATGCCGCCGGGAATCGCCAGTTTAATGGCAGTTCCCATTGCCGCTACGATTTGGACACTACCGATTCAGATTTATGCCTTCTGCCTGATCTCGCCCTACTGCATTCTGGCCAATATTATCTCGGTGCCCTTGATTTCAATGATCAGTCTGGGGGGGTTTGTTAGTAGCATGGCGAGCCTCATCTGGCCTGTGGCTGGCAGTGGGCTGGCTTGGTTTCTGTACTACCCTGCCCACTTATTGATCGAGTTGGTGAATTTCTTTTGTCAGTTACCGGGTAACTCCGTCTCCATCGGGACGATTTCGATCGCGCAATTGTTGGGTCTCTATGGGTTGATTAGTCTTGTGTGGCTGCATTCCTGGTGGCAGCGCCGCTGGTGGTTGGCGGCGGCCTTGTCTGTGGGATTGGTGGTGGCACCTGTTTTGAGTACTCAGGCCACCCTAGCCCGTGTAACTGTATTGTCTACCCCTACTCCCGTTGTCGTGATTCAAAATCGAGGAAAAGTGACTCTGATCAATGCTGGCAACCAGAATAGTGCCGTGTTTACAGTTATGCCCTTTCTCCAGCAACAAGGGATTAATCAAATTGACTGGGCGATCGCCACAGACTTAGCAGCTCGCCCCAACAGCGGTTGGCTAGATATCGTCAAGCACTTACCGATTCGCAATTTCTTTGCCGATCAGACTCCCTTCCCGAAAGCCATCCAAGCACAGCAGCTACAGCAACGGGTGCAAGCTCGTCAAGGCACCTATCAGACATTGGCCATTGAGCAGGATATTCAAGCCGGGGATGTAAGACTCCACATCTCCTCCTCACCCCAGCGGTGGCTCCAGTTCAAATTTCAGGAGCAGTCCTGGATCCTGCTGCCTCGCAAGACAAGTTCAAAGCAACAGCTACAGCCTTTGCAAAACGCCACTGCCTTCCCTCAGTCTGCAGTCCTGGTCTGGTCTGGGCAGATGCTCCACCCAGAGTTTCTGGCTCAATTCCATCCAGTAGCGGCGATCGCGACTGGGTCGGTTGAAGCTAAAACTTCTGCCCAGTTGGCAGCGCTGCAAATCCCTTTATATAAAACCACCGTGAGTGGAGCCATTCAATGGACACGCCTCAGTGATCTAGAGCCTAGTACTGAGGCACTAGATCAGGAAAATGTTTTGCCATAGAACCATCAGGGGAGGTTGCCCAAGTGTCCCCCTCTAATTCCGGTAGGAACTTAGTGTAGAACTAATTGCAAACTAATGGCAGTGATGACTAGCAAGACAATGGGAATGGCGATCGCTGCCATGCCATTGTGACTTTTAACCACGCGTGACTCATGGGCAATCACCGCCTTCTTAATCTTCTCATGCATCTCTTCCCGGAGTTTTTCCATGGTGGATTCTAGGTCATCACCTCCGTAAAGCTTACGGAGGTGATTAAAGACATCCCTTGCCAGGATCAAACTATTTTCTGGGTGTTGAAAGAGCATATCAACGATTTCATCATGGGTAAACATCGTAATTCGAACGGTATCACTTGCACGAGCTGTTGAAGTTCGAGGCTTACCATCAATCAGTTCTACTTCCCCAAAAACTTTTCCAGGTACCAACACACTGGAGACTTGAGTTCCTGTTTCCGGATAGGTGTCGAGGATTTCAACCGACCCTGATTTAATTACATAAATATACTCACTGGGATCGCCCGCCGCATAGATAATATCACCGGGGTAAAAAGGTTTTTTTGTCCATACAATCTACGAACAAGTAGTGGTAATTTACTGTTTAATACAATTGCTATTTATTGTCTAATGCGAGATTACCAAGCATCAATGATCCCACCATCCATGGCAGCATCTGAGAACCAATTATGAGTTGTGACTGGGGCGACGATAACGGCGTAACTGATCGGCAAGCAAATCTACATGGAGTTCACCCATGCCCATCAGCATTTCCTGGGCAGTTTGATAGCGAGCTTTCCAGTCAGACTGTATGGCTTTTTCCAGAACCAATGCTAGGGTGTTACTGATCTTGAGTTTGTCAGATTGCCATAACATTTGACCTGTTTTAGGATCTCGCGGCAACAGATCCGAAGGCTGACCCGTCATTAAATATATTGCTGTCATTCCTAAGCCGTAGAGATCACTGGCATAGGTAGGACTTCCCTCTGCTTGTTCAGGAGCCATGAAACCAGGAGACCCTACAATTTTAATTTGCTTTTGTTCTCCCTGAAACATCGTTTCTTTGACAGCACCAAAATCAATCAAGATTGTTTTAGTATCTCGTTTGCGAATCATAATATTAGCAGGCTTAATATCCCGGTGAATAATGCCTTTACTATGAACATAGTCCAGAACCTTCAGCACATTTGCCAAGATATCAATAACAAACTTCTCGCTCAGAGTTCCCTCTCGGAGGAGGGTATTTTCTAGGGTCTGCCCATCAATCAGTTCTTGCACAAGATAAAACTTTTCAGATTCCTCAAAGTAGGCATACAACTGAGGGATTTGATCAGTACCAGAACTCAATTCTTCCAAAAGGGCAGCTTCCCGCTGGAATCGCTCCTTCACCAGTTGATAGATCGCTGGGTTATTGGTGATCGGTTTGAGTTGCTTAATGACACAGGCTCGCTTAGAGGGCATATAGGTGTCCTCTGCCAGCATGGTGACGCCAAACCCTCCCTTACCCAACGGAGAAATCAGGCGATAGCGGTTGTTCAAAAGCGTCGATGTCATGCGAATCCCTGGATAAAATTGAAGAGACCCAATCATTACAATTGATCTAGTTTTTTTGTCAGAAGCATAACACAGTTGGGCAAAGGAGATCCTTGAGAACCCTAGACACTTCAAGGGAAATTTTCTAGAAGCTCCGGAGCCAACAACGACCATAGCAATCACCGTCCCAGCAAGATTAAACACAAAGCTTTCCCAGAACCCTTTCCCCAACTTCTCTTCAATCTCGCAACCCCTACATGAAAGCCAAGGTCGTGTTACCCGCGCTGATGGGAATTGCTTCTAATTTGGGCTGGGCTTGCTCATCCGCGCCAGCTAATGGTCGCAGCCCATTGAGTTCAGCTAAGATACCTGCACCGTTGAGAATGATCACCGCCAGCACAGGATCAAGGGTGAGGAATACACCTGCCAATACCACAGCCAGGTTAGGAATTGCTACTAAGCTAACATTCTGATGGACAATCTCCATCGCTTGTTTTGCAATCACAATGGCTTGGAGCACCCCTCGCAGATCATTATCCAGGAGCACAATGTCAGCGGTTTGACTGGCAACATCACTGCTATCTGCCAAGGAAAGTGAGACATCGGCATAGGCTAGCGCAGCAGAATCATTAATCCCATCCCCAATGTAAGCAACGGTTTTCCCAGCCTCCCGAAGGGCGCGAACCACTTCTACTTTTTTCTCAGGTAGGGCTTCTGCATACACTTGGTTGGGGCTGAACCCGAGTCGTATGGCCACCGCAGTGGCGGCAGCAGTGTGATCTCCAGTTAGCATATGGGATTCAATGCCATGGCTTGCCAAAGTTGCAACAATTCCAGCACTTTCAGGACGCAGGGGATTGGTGAGCGAAATCACCCCCATGAGTTCCCCATCCCTTGCCACGTAAACTAGAGAATTGCTCCCCAACTTGAGATGTAGATGTTTTTGATGAAACTCCGAGAGATCCAAACCGAATTGTTGTAAAAATCGTCCGCTACCGACCAAAATTGGGTGACCGTCGATCTGGGCGACCACCCCTAAACCTGGGATATAGTCCCAGGTTTCGCAGTGCAGGTTGGAAGCAACTCCATATTCCTCCGCATGGTGAACAATGGCGATCGCAGCTGGTTGAGCCAAACCCTGATTGACGGAGGCAGCCAGCGTTAGCATTTCGAAAGGAGCGATGGCATTATCAACCGTCTGCATCCCGACCACTTCGGCCACTGCTTGGGTGAGGGTGCCTGTCTTATCGAACACAATGGTATCTACCTCTGCCAAGACTTCCAATGCCCGACCCGAACGGATATGGACACCAGAACGTTCCGCAAAGTTCAAGGCACTGAGAACCGTCGTGGCGGAAGCAATGCGGATCCCGGTGCCAAAGTCAAGTTGCAACAGGGCTAGGGCTTGGTGCCAGTTTCCGGTGACGGCAAACAGCACCCCACTCATCATCAGAATCGGCAGAATCGTGAGATTGCCCACCTCTTCGGCATAATCTGCAAGACGAGTATCGTAGACAGGAGCCTGCTGTATCAGCTCGACCACGCGCCCTACCTTGGTGTCTTTGCCAACCTGCTCTGCCAGGATTACAAGTCTGCCTCGCACCACAGCCGTTGAAGCATAAACCTGCTGATCGGGATCGCAGACGACAAGCTTCGCCTCCCCCGTTAAGGTGCGGGTATCCACCATGGCACTGCCTTCTAAAACTCGTCCATCCACGGGAATCAAATCTCCCGGATGGACTACCACCACATCTCCCGGCTGAATTGTATTCAGTGGTGATTGAACAACCATGTCATCCTGCTGGAGCCAGGCAACTTGTCCGGTCATTAAATCTAGGGACTGACGTTCACCCCCCCGTGCCGTCAGATCCCGGAGTGTCACCCCTGTTTCCCCCAAACTCAGGGCGAGAGAGGGAGCGACAAACTGGCCTTCGAGGGTATGAATCACCGTCCAGAGGGTATCTAGGACATCCAGGTTCAGGTGACGCTCATGGAAAATGGCATGGTAGGTTGACTTAAACACAGGCAACGCTGCTGTCAACACCAACCCCCCGATCACCAGTGCTGGAATTGGCCACCCGAGAGGCTCAGCCAGCAAGGCAACACTCAGACTCAGAAACGGTAGACCTAGACGCTCCAGGTAGTCAATGGTGTGAGGCTCGGGGACAGTTAAGGGCGCATTGGTGTGAAGTTCAGCCCATTGGGCCTGCTGAATACTTTGGAAGACCTGCTCTTGAATCAAGACCTCCGTCACTCGATGGGGCTCATAGTCAACCACCAGCGATCGCCCAACCGGATTAATGCGGACGCTGATCACCCCTTCCAGAGAGGTCAGTAGCGATCGCAATCTATATGTATATCCTGAGTCAAACGCCAATCGAGGAATCCAAATCCGCAAGCGCCCAATGATGGCGTGTATGACCCGATAGCCAATTCCATCGGCAGGAACTGGCAGGCTCAATGCTGAATCATTCGCCTGTAATACAACCTTCATGTCCTGTGACATTCACTGACGCTCCATCTTTGCGCTGGCTCCTAAGCCACCTAATGCCCTTATCTTAACTGAGCTTTTGCTAGATTTCAGTGTGTAGCATTGGTGAGTGTAGCCGTTATGTCAGTGGTTTGCTTTAATCGCTGAATCGCACTCAAAACAATTGCCAAGCTAACGTCTGCACTGGAGGAAGATTGATACTCAAAGGGGTTATCGAGGTCACGGATCAATAACTGCATATAGATAAAGGCAGTGAACAGGACAGCCGACTGGATGGTTTCCCGGAGCGGCTGTTCCCCGTTTAAAAACAAGAGGGCTCCAATGGTTGCAGCGGTAAACAGCTCTAGAATCGCATAGGCGGGAGGAACAAAGTTGGTCTCACGAATCACCTGAATTCGCAGCACCATCTGCCGTAGTTTTGCTTGTTCTAGTTGGAGACGACTAATCAGGGGGGGCGCACTAAACGCCTCCATCTGGGCGAACCAAGGGCTCAACCCAGCAATTCTCTGCAAGACCAACTCTGGGCTCTGTCCAGACAGAAGCCAATTGTGCAGCTCTTCCAGCAATTGGATTAAATTGCCCAGCAAGGGCTGAGGGTCATATTCAGCATGGCTACTGGCCTCGAGTGAATTGCAGTCCTGAATCGCCTCTACACTACTGCAAAGGTCAGCTGGAAGCCCCTCGCTGAGCTTATAGTCAGTCAAAATGCCAGAAAGGACAAAGGCAGTCACGAAGGTGGTGGCGGCGACGAGGGCACTGGCAAGACCGTCAAAGTCCCAACCCCTCCAACCCAGTTGATGAATCAAAAACCTCGCCAAGCAGAACAGAACTGTGAAAGGCAAGGTGAATAGGAGCAACCGCCATTTTGACCCAATCAACTCTAGATATTTTGGCATGATCCCGTTCTCTGCTGGAGGATCGCCATCGGATGTCAGAAACTGCTCCGTCCTTAGGTGGCTGATGATAGACAGGGGATTCGTCCTGAAATAAAGCTATGATTTTGATCATCGATCTTCGTAATGAGTCCGAATATCTTAAAAGAACGTGGACTTAAATCAAGTATTCAAAACCCCGAATCCCGTTATTGGTGTTGTTCATCTTCTCCCCTTACCCACCTCACCCCAATGGGGAGGTAGCCTCAAGGCTGTCATTGACCGCGCTGAACAGGAGGCAACTGCCCTCGCATCTGGTGGCGTCAATGGCATTTTAGTAGAAAACTTCTTTGATGCTCCTTTTACCAAAGATCACGTCGATCCAGCAGTGGTCAGTGCCATGAGCCTGATTGTGCAACGGTTGATGCATTTGATCCCACTGCCCGTGGGCATTAATATTCTTAGAAATGATGGTCATAGTGCCTTGGCGATCGCCACCTGTGTGCGGGCAGCCTTTATCCGGGTCAATGTCTTAACTGGTGTCATGGCAACCGATCAAGGCTTGATCGAGGGACAGGCCCATCAGCTTCTCCGCTATCGTCGAGAACTGGGGAGCGATGTCAAGATTATGGCCGATGTGCTGGTCAAACATGCCCGCCCCCTCAGCGTTCCCAACTTGACCGTAGCCGTACAGGACACCATTGAGCGGGGTCTAGCCGATGCCGTGATTCTATCGGGTTGGGCAACCGGCAGCCCCCCCAATCTAGAAGACCTAGAGCTAGCGACGGCTGCAGCCAATGGCACCCCGGTTTTCATTGGTAGTGGAGCCAACTTTGAGAATATTGGCACGTTGATGCAGGCCGCTGATGGTGTCATTGTCTCCAGTTCCCTCAAGCGGCAGGGACGCCGAGGGCAGCCCATAGATCCCATTCGAGTTAGTCGTTTTGTAGAAGCGATGCACCACAGTCTCTCGGCTAAAAAAAAMCATTCCTAAGGCTCACCCTCAAAATCATCCAGCCTATCTCTCATCAGGTGCCTCGTCTCCATGAATTCCACTGAACGCTCAGGGTCAGGATGCTGGGCAAGATGCCAGGGCAAGATTACAATGAGAGCCAGGATAGCCCCTGGCGGATGAGTTGGGGCTTTTGCGTCAGGATTCCATGCTTCAACGTCTCAAATCTGTCTGTATTCATTTCCCGATGCGGTGGCTGATGCTACTGGCAACTGGTTTCGGGTTCTACGGGATCGCAACGATGCCTAATGTTTCCGCCACCATACTCCATGCGGCAGAATCGCTTCCAGGGCAAGCTGGCCCAGCGGTGACGACTACTTCCAGGCCAGCAGCCCTGGCTCTGGCACAGCACTTTAAAAACTGTGGGAGCCAAAATGTATGGGGCGTTTTGGTGTCCCCACTGCCACGCTCAAAAGCAACTCTTTGGGCAAGAGGCTCTAAAGCTGATCACGTATATTGAGTGCGACGCTCGGGGGCAAAATCCCCAGCCCCACCTCTGTCAATCTGCCAATATTCGAGCCTATCCGACCTGGGATATTCGGGGAGAATTTTTTCAGGGGGTGCAGTCCTTGGAAGCGTTGGCAGAGCTGTCTGGCTATCAAGGCGATCGCAACTTCTAGTTCAGTCCTGTCCATCATTGTTCACCTTCCCAATCTGTGACGGAGAACCTCAAACAATGCGCCGACGTTCAACCCCCTGGATTCACCGCTGGTCTCGCCCCCTCATCGGAGCCATCGCCCTTGTGGGTGCCCTAGGCACTGCTTATCTAACGATTGTTAAGCTCACCGGCGGCTCAGCAGCGTGTCCGACGGGTGGCTGCGAACAAGTGCTCAATAGCCCTTATGGCTCTGTTTTTGGCCTGCCCCTGCCCCTATTTGGCTTTGTTGCTTATCTGGGAATGGGCATTCTGGCAGTAGCCCCCCTGCTCGTGACCTCTGAGACAAATAAGGAACTGCGAACCACGCTAGAAAAATGGACGTGGCTACTGCTGTTTATCGGTGGTATCGCCATGGCAGTTTTTAGTGGCTATTTAATGTATATTTTGGCCTTCAAGCTGAAGGTACTCTGCCTCTACTGTTTAGCCTCAGCCATGCTGTCCCTAAGTTTGTTCTTCCTAGCACTTCTGGGGCACGTTTGGGAGGATGTGGGGCAACTGTTTTTTACAGGCATCGTTGTCGGCATGATCGTTTTAGTCAGCACCTTGGGGGTGTATGCCAAGGTGAATGGTAGTTCCACGGCAACATCGGGTAGCAGTCTCACGAGTCCCCCGATCACAACTACCTCTGGCCCTGCAGAACTGGCACTGGCAAAACACTTACACCAAATTGGAGCTAAAGAGTATGGGGCTTATTGGTGCCCCCATTGCTTTGAGCAAAAACTGTTGTTTGGCCAAGAAGCCAGCGCCATTGTCAACTACATTGAGTGCGATCCAAAGGGCAAGAATGGCCGTCCGGATCTGTGTCAAGCAGCCAAAATCGAGGGATTTCCCACCTGGGACATCAAAGGTCAGCGCCTCACAGGCACTCAGCCCCTCGAAACTTTAGCCCAGACATCGGGCTACCAGGGGCCGCGCAACTTTAAAAATGTCTCACCCCAGCCATCCCCCTAAGAAAAAACCGAACCCGCTGTCACAGGCTGAGAGTGAGGGAGCTTGGTGTGCCTCCCTGGGAAAGTCCGAGGAACCAGGGAGAGTCACATGTAATTCACAGAGATAAGTGTAACGTATCGTAATATTTCCATTTTTACGTTAAGATAGAAAAAAGCTGTCATTGAAGCGATTGCGACACACAGCATTCACTGAAATCTTTCAGTGAATGAAGGCGAAGGGCTAGGCCGTCGCACGGGCAAGTTGAAAGACTTGAGTGCTTACGTGATCGCTACAACTCACGACCTGACCCAGGTTTCTGTCTGTCTAAATCCACTCAACCAACTGCTGACTCTATGAGTACCAAGCCGACAATTACTGTCGCTCATTTGGGCTGCGTAAAAAAATCGAATTGATACGGAGCATATGTTGGGACTCGTGGTAGAAGCCGGTTACCCGGTTGATACCGATGAGGAATTGGCAGATTACGTGATTGTTAACACCTGTAGTTTTATCCAAGCAGCTCGGGAAGAGTCGGTGCGCACCTTGGTGGAACTAGCGGCAGCTAATAAGCGAGTGGTGATTACAGGCTGCATGGCTCAGCACTTTCAAGAGGAGCTGCTGACGGAACTGCCTGAAGCGGTGGCCATTGTCGGCACAGGGGACTATCACAAAATTGTGGAAGTCATTCAGCGGGTGGAATCAGGAGAACGTGTCCGGGCGGTTTCTCCTGAACCAACCTATATCGCTGATGAAACCACCCCCCGCTATCGCACCACCACGGAAGGAGTGGCCTACCTGCGGGTCGCGGAGGGATGCGACTATCGCTGTGCTTTCTGTATCATTCCCCATCTTCGTGGTAAACAGCGATCGCGCACGATCGAATCCATTGTCACCGAGGCTCAAAAACTGGCGGCAGAAGGGGTACAGGAGATTATCTTGATCTCTCAGATCACCACTAACTACGGCCTCGATCTCTACGGTGAGCCGAAGCTAGCAGAATTACTGTTAGCCTTGGGTACCGTTGACGTTCCCTGGATTCGTATGCACTATGCCTATCCCACGGGTTTGACACCGAAGGTGATTGCCGCCATTCAAGAAACTCCCAATTTCTTGCCCTACCTAGATTTACCCCTCCAGCACTCCCATCCAGAAGTCTTGCGAGCGATGAATCGTCCGTGGCAAGGGCAGGTTAACGATCAAGTTATTGAGCGCATTAAAACAGCACTCCCGGAGGCAGTGCTGCGAACCACCTTCATCGTGGGATTTCCCGGTGAAACGGAGGCACACTTCCAGCACTTGTTGCAATTTGTCGAGCGCCATGAGTTTGATCACGTTGGAGTCTTCACCTTTTCTCCTGAGGAAGGAACGCCAGCCTATGACTTACCCAATCAACTCTCCCAGTCGGTGATGGAATTCCGTCGAGATACCCTGATGCAACGACAGCAACCGATCTCTCTCCGGAAAAATCAGGCGCAGATTGGCAAGACCGTCGAGGTTTTAATTGAGCAAGAGCATCCAGAAACCGGTGAATTTATTGGGCGTTCGGCTCGGTTTGCACCGGAGGTCGATGGGTTGGTATATGTCCGGGGCGAAGCTCGTCTGGGAACTCTTGTACCCGTATCAATTGTAGATGCCGATATCTACGACCTCTACGGCCAGGTGGTTCCTGCGGTATCAGGTGTAGTAGCTGAAGTTTTGGGTTAGAGAGAGTTGCACGGTTTCAATTTGACGCAGATTATTCAATTTTTTGAGGACACCTAATGACACTTTCGTTTCAAAGTCTTGGTCTTTCAGATGCTCGTGTTCAACATGTGGAATCCTTAGGATTCACCGAACCTACCGCAATCCAAGCCCAAGCAATTCCCTATCTGCTGGCCGGACAGGATGTTGTGGGGCAGGCTCAAACGGGTACGGGGAAGACGGCAGCCTTTTCTCTGCCGATGCTAGAACGCCTTAACCCAAATCTACCCGTTGTCCAAGCCTTGATTCTTACCCCCACCCGTGAGTTGGCGGTACAGGTACATCAAGCAATTCGTGGCTTTAAGGGCGATGATCGGCTGCGAGTTCTGGCTATCTATGGGGGGCAGTCCATTGATCGCCAAATTATGAGCTTGCAGCGGGGAGCCCAGATCGTGGTGGGGACGCCAGGGCGGGTGTTGGACTTGCTGAGTCGTGGCGATTTAAAACTGGGTCAATTGAGCTGGTTGGTGCTGGACGAAGCCGATGAAATGCTGAACATGGGTTTCATTGATGATGTAGAGAAGATTCTCAGTCAGGCTCCGGTCGATCGCCAGACCGCATTTTTCTCAGCTACCATGCCTGCTTCGATTCGTAAGCTGGTAAGCAAATTTCTGCGATCGCCCGTCACTGTGACTGTGGAACAACCAAAATCAGCCCCAACGCGGATTAACCAAGTCACCTATATGGTTCCCCGAGGTTGGACAAAGGCACGTGCCTTGCAGCCAATCTTAGAGTTGGAAGATCCTGAATCAGCGCTGATCTTCGTGCGGACTCGCCGAACCGCCGCTGAGTTAACGAGTCAACTGCAAGCTGCGGGTCATAGTGTCGATGAATTCCACGGTGACCTGAGCCAGAGTCAACGGGAGCGGCTGTTAGAGCGGTTCCGGCAACGGCAGGTGCGGTGGGTGGTGGCAACGGATATTGCCGCCCGGGGTCTCCACGTCGATGATCTCACCCATGTCGTCAACTATGACCTGCCCGACAGTGTAGAAAACTATGTCCATCGGATTGGCCGCACCGGACGCGCTGGCAAAGAAGGCACGGCGATTTCCCTGGTTCAACCCCTGGATCGTCGCAAGCTCCGGGATATTGAATACCATGTGCGTCAGCGCTTGGAAGTTTGTCCCATCCCCACCCGCGCCCAGATTGAAACCCGCTACCTGGAAAAGCTACAAGGTAAACTCCGGGAAGCCCTAGCCGGGGAACGGATGGCCTCGTTCCTGCCCACCGTGGCTCAGTTGAGCGAAGAGTATGAACCCCATGCGATCGCAGCAGCAGCGCTACAAATGGCCTACGATCAAGCGCGTCCCCAGTGGCTCCAGGCTGAGAACTATCCTGACCCCGCCCCTGAGGAATTTGCACCCAACCGCCGCCGTCTCGACAACGCGGCGAAGCCGAAGTTAATCAAGCGGGCTGCTAGAAGCGTCGGTCAAGAATTACGAACCTGATCCGTCTGGGGGGAACCCCCCTTTTGGGATAGAACAGTGAGGTTTTTTCTTGACAAACCGATGGCTGCGTTGTTGAAACGCAGCCATTTTTACAATGGCGCAGGTATGATTCAGAGCCTCTAACTCTCTCATCCATGCATCTAATAGAAGGGCGAACGACGGGACTCGAACCCGCGAGTGGAGGAACCACAATCCTCTGCCTTAACCACTTGGCTACGCTCGCCAAAGCATTCATGATTATAGCACCCATTTCCCATGCATCCAGCGCCTCTGTGGGAGAGAATAGAGCAGGTGACTTCATTGGGCGCTTATTCTTGTCTATGCCTGTCTTGAATCGTTCGGCTACTGCCTTCCCCATGACCGCTATTGTGGGGCAGGAGGCAATCAAGTTGGCGCTGTTATTGGCTGCAATTGATCCAGGCTTGGGAGGGGTGGCGATCGCCGGTCGTCGAGGCACCGCAAAATCAGTCCTGGCAAGGGCTTTACATGCCCTACTGCCTCCCATTGAAGTGGTCGCAGGTTCGAGTTACAATACCGACCCCCATTGCCCCCAGGAGTGGGACGAGGTCACGCGCCAACTACTTGCCAGCCAGAGTAATGGCAACCGCAACCTCACCGCGATTCCCACTGAAATTATTCCCGCCCCCTTTGTGCAAATTCCCCTGGGGATCACAGAAGACCGATTGATTGGTGCGGTAGATGTCACCCAATCAATCCAGTGGGGAGAGGCGATCTTCCAACCAGGACTATTTGCCGCTGCCCATCGAGGGGTATTGTATGTCGATGAAATGAATCTGCTGGAAGATCAAACTGCAAATCTGCTGTTGAGCACCCTGACGGCAGGTCTTAACCAGATTGAACGGGAGGGGATTAGTTTTGAGCATCCCTGCCGCGCCCTGCTGATTGCCACCTACAATCCAGAAGAAGGATCGATGCGAGAGCATTTGCTGGATCGGATTGCCATCGCCCTGTCGGCAGATGCCGTTCTCGGCTTGGATGAGCGGGTACAGGCAGTTGAACAAGCCATGGGCTATGCCGACTCCCCTCAAGATTTTTTGCAACAGTACACTGAGGATCTCGATGCCCTGAAAACTCAGATTATCCTGGCACGGGAATGGTTGAAAGAGGTGCAGATCCAGTCTGACCAGATTGCCTACCTGGTGAATGAAGCCATTCGCGCTGGAGTGCAGGGGCACCGAGCTGAACTTTTGCCCTGCGAGTTGCCAAGGCCCATGCTGCTCTCAATGGACAGACTGCCGTTAATGCAGA
>NZ_JJML01000051.1 GCF_000775285.1 Neosynechococcus sphagnicola sy1
TGAAAAGCGGGATCGGGTTTCAGGGTGGCGTCTACGGGATCGGGGGTTGCCTTGCCAGGACAACAGGCTGCCATCGGGGTTAAACTGCACCAGCAGATCCCCCAGGTACTTCCCCCATTCCCAAGCGGTGACCACCAGCACAGGTTGACCATCGGGGGCGGTCTCTACGATGGGATAGGGGTTGGTGGCACCGGGCATCGTTCCCAAGGGGGTATGGGAGTGTCCACCCACTATGATGTCAATGCCTGCCACCTGCCGTGCGAGTTCTCGATCTGCAATCAATCCTAGGTGGGTAATGGCAATAATCTTGTTTACTCCTTGGGCCTGCAGCGCTTGGACGGCGGTTTGAGCTGCCTGAATGGGGTCGGTAAAGGTAAGATCCTTTCCCGGACTGGAGAGAATTGGGGTCTCTGCCGTTGTCAATCCTAAGATCCCCAGCTTTTGTCCTCCCACCGGGAGAATTATCCAGGGCTTGATCTGGTTTTTGAGGACTGACGCTGGTGCAGGTTCAAGATTGGCAGAGAGGAGGGGGAAATGGGCAGCATGAATGAAATCGGCCAGTACCTGTGGTCCCCGATCAAACTCATGGTTTCCTAGGGTCGCCGCATCGTATTGCAAGACATTATAGAAATCCACATCGGCTTGCCCTTGGTATTGCAGGAAATAAAGGGTGCCCTGAAATATGTCTCCAGCATCAAGTAACACGCTGGGAGTGCCCTGCTGTTGGCTCTGGGATCGCAATTGCTGGATCAGAGTTCGACGTCGAGCAATTCCCCCCAGTGGTTGATCCCCGAACTGCACGGGGTCGAGGTGGGCATGATGATCATTCGTATGCAGTAAGCGCAAGCTAAAACCAGGAGACTCCTGAACCAGCGCTGGGGGCACCAGGGTCAGTAACAAAGTGGAAACCCCCAGGAAGAGTAACATCAAAACCCAACGCCAACGCCTCATCCTCCGCTCTCCTTGGCTATGACATGCAACAACAACTCACTGCCCCGCCCTGCTTTGAGGCTATATGCAGCGGCTGATCCCCGACAAGATCGCTGGATCACAACCATAGCAACTCTACATCCACTGTGGTTCCCAGTCCTAGCTGGAGTTGTTGATGGGCACTCCCACCATTGACCGCAATTTCCACCCAACCATGACTCCCCACTAAGGCCAGGGGTTGCTGGGGGGGGGTCAATCGCTGTAGGTGTGGCAGCCAGGAATGGTCATGGATCGGACACGGCTGTACCACCCTTGGCCTTGCACCCAGTCCCCAGGAATATTGGTAATTAAGTTCCCAAAGTGATCGATGTATTGAATCAGTCCCGTCATCCCCCGCGTGGTTGCTGTGGCAGCGAGAATTGAGCCAACCACTAGGCTTTCTGGGGCGATCGCCCTTCCCAGGTGGGGCAAGGGTACGCCACAGGCCAGGTGGGCACCTACGGGAGCGAAAATATCCCGACCATGGAAGGTGGGACTGGG
Source organism: Neosynechococcus sphagnicola sy1 (assembly GCF_000775285.1). NCBI lineage: Bacteria > Bacillati > Cyanobacteriota > Cyanophyceae > Neosynechococcales > Neosynechococcaceae > Neosynechococcus > Neosynechococcus sphagnicola. The sequence goes on from NZ_JJML01000051.1 coordinate 1,471, forward strand.
ATCAGGGGTGCGCCAGTAGGCGCGATGGGTTAGCTCTACCCCTTGAATCCAGGTATCCGGTTGCCAGATACCGCTGAACACCCCGTTATCTGGGCCAACAAAGTAACCCTGGGGGGTTTCGAGGGCGATCGCCCGCCGCTGACTACCCACCCCTGGATCGACGACAGCGATGTAGACGGTTCCCACGGGGAGGTAGGCCACGGCATTGATTAAGTTAAACCGAGCGGCGGCAATATCGTGGGGTGGAATCTGGTGGGTGAGATCCAGAACCCGAATCTGGGGATGAATCTGGGCGATGACCCCCTTGAGCACTGCAACGTAGATATCCTGCTGGCCAAAATCACTCAAGAGGGCGATCATGCGGCAGGGGGTGCTGTTTACTGTACTCATAAATGGCGATCGCGGCAGCGGTCTGGACATTCAACGATTCCACCATACCTGCCTGGGGGATCACCACCGATTGATCACACTGATCCAAAATTTCAGGGGGAATGCCCGTTAGCTCTCGCCCGAGGATCAAAACCGTCGATTGTGGGAACCTAAATTCTGGGAGAGGGACTGCCCTAGGGTGGGCTTCCAGGGCGATCGCCCGGTAGCCAGATTGTTGCTGGGTTAAAATCCATTCCGGTAGCTCCAGGGGCGTACAGATGTGCAACGGCTGCCAACGATGGGCAGAGACTGCTAAGTCACGAAACGCTGCCCGTTGCGTCATGGAGGCATCACCCGTAACCAACGCGGCTAACCGAAAGGCTTCAGCGGTGCGACACAGTCCACCCAAATTGGCGGGGTTCTGAACCAGAGTGGCACAGATGATCAGGTTACGGCGTGGCATTTTCCAGTAGCTATGTCGCTTGCCCACGGCGAGAGTAACGGTCGATGGAACTCAAAAAAGATATATTTGAAAAATTCTGTAACAATAAACACATTTTTCTGGATAGGTGCTAGATTAAAGAAGTCACCCACTCAATGCTTATAGAGATGTCAGCCATGGCTAACAATCGTCACTCTGGTTTAAAGCAAGTTTCTGAAACTCACCGTATCAATCTGCGCCTGAATATCCAACGCCGTTTGGAAGCCGCTAGAGCTAAGGGCGATGAAAGTCTGATTCAGCAACTAGAAGCAGAAGCTCACTATGTTGGGTAATGATACCCAATAAACCATCCTTAGCAGCTTTTGTAATAGCAAGGTGAAGGGACAGCAAGTTTGCTGTCCCTTCACTACTTTAAACTCCAAGGGCACTGACGCTCTGCAGGGATTCTCGTGCTAGCTCCTTTCCCTCCAATCCTTGGATGTCCTGTAGCTTCAAGTATGAACGTCACTCCAGTGAGTCACCATCAAAGAAACGGTAGAGATGTGATCATCTCTACCGTTTTTTACAAGCATGGATGAAAATCAGGTCAGGATAACTGTGGTGCCGCTTCCGGCAAAAGTTCCTGAGGTTGTTGACTGGGCAGAACCTTTACCTGACCCTCACTGTCGATGTCTACAGAGGCAAGATCTCCTTCTTTGACACGACCTGACAGAATTTCCTCTGCCAGCACATCTTCCAGTAGCCGCATGATGGCGCGACGGAGGGGACGAGCACCGTAACTAGGGTTATAGCCTTCTTCCACCAGTCGGTCTTTAAATCGCTCGGTCACTTCCAGGGTAATCCCTTGCTCTGTGAGACGCTTGAAGAGATCTCGCAACAGAATGTCTGCAATTTCCTTCACCTCGTCCTTCGTCAATTGACGGAAGACAATGATCTCATCAAGACGATTGAGGAATTCCGGACGGAAGTACTGTTTCAACTCTTCGTTGACCAAGGAACGAATCCGGTGGTATTGAGACTCTGACTGACTTTCAGTCGAGAACTCAAAGCCCAGACCTCCCCCACCCTTCTCGATCACCTTGGAGCCAATGTTAGATGTCATGATCAGCAGGGTGTTCTTGAAGTCTACGGTGCGACCCTTGGCATCTGTCAGGCGGCCATCCTCTAGAATTTGCAGCAGCATATTGAAGACATCAGGGTGTGCCTTCTCAATTTCATCAAACAACACGACCGTATAAGGCCGACGACGAACTGCTTCAGTGAGTTGTCCCCCTTCGTTATAGCCAACATAACCAGGGGGTGAGCCAATGAGCTTGGAGACGGTGTGCCGCTCCATATACTCCGACATATCCAGTCGGATCATGGCCTCTTCAGACCCAAAGAAGTAGGCAGCGAGCGCCTTCGTCAACTCCGTTTTCCCAACACCCGTTGGCCCTGAGAAGATAAAGCTGGCAATGGGACGGTTGGGATTTTTTAACCCCACCCTTGCCCGCCGGATGGCACGAGAGACCGCCTTCACGGCTTCATCCTGACCAATGAGACGTTGGTGCAGCGTATCTTCCATGTGGAGCAGCTTTTCGGATTCAGATTCCGTTAGCTTGTTGACGGGAACCCCTGTCCAAGAGGCTACAATATGGGCGATGTCCTCTTCGTCAACAATGGGGACAATTTCGTCACCACTGGCGGCATCGGTTTTCTTGGTTTGGGAAATGGAGCGAATCTGAGCTTTGATTTCCATTTCGCGATCACGCAGTTCCCCGGCCCGGTCAAAGTCCTGAGAACGAACTGCATCGTCCTTCTCTTTCAGCACTTGGCGGAGTTGCTTATCGAGTTCTTTGGCGGCAGGGGGCAGTTGCGAGTTTAACAACCGTACCCGTGATCCTGCTTCGTCAATTAAGTCGATGGCTTTGTCAGGTAGGAAGCGATCGGAAATATAGCGATCGGAGAGCTTGGCCGCTGCTTCTAAGGCAATGTCCGAGATCTTCAGTTTGTGGTGCTGCTCATAACGCTCTCGCAGTCCCCGGAGAATTTCGATGGTTTCATCGACGGTTGGCTCACCCACCATCACTGGTTGGAACCGACGTTCCAAGGCTGCATCCCGTTCAATATGTTTGCGATATTCATCCAGAGTAGTCGCCCCGATGCACTGCAATTCTCCCCGCGCCAAGGCCGGTTTGAGAATGTTAGCGGCATCTATTGCCCCCTCAGCAGCCCCCGCACCAATTAGGGTATGCACTTCATCAATGACTAAGATCACATTCCCCGCAGAACGAATCTCATCCATAATCTTTTTTCAAGCGCTCTTCAAATTCACCCCGATATTTGGTGCCTGCGACCAGGAGACCAATATCCAGCGTGACAACGCGCTTTTCTTCCAGGATGTCGGGGACATCATTGTTGGCGATCCGCTGGGCGAGTCCTTCTGCGATCGCCGTTTTACCGACCCCAGGCTCTCCAATCAGAACGGGATTGTTTTTCGTCCGACGACCCAAGATTTGAATGACTCGCTCAATTTCCTTCAGCCGTCCGACAACGGGATCGAGTTTACCTTCAGCTGCCATCTGGGTGAGATTGGCTCCGAACTCATCCAGGGTAGGAGTCTTGGTTCGACCTTGACTGCTGCCAGCGGTAACTTCGGCGGTTTCCCCCAGCATGCGAATGACCTGGGTTCGCACTTTGGCCAGATCTACCCCTAGATTTTCCAGAACTCTAGCAGCGACCCCTTCTCCTTCTCGAATTAATCCTAGAAGTAGGTGTTCGGTGCCGATATAGTTGTGGCCAAGCTGACGAGCTTCTTCTAAAGATAATTCCAGAACTCGTTTGGCTCTGGGCGTAAAGGGAATCTCAACGGCAACAAAGCCAGAACCACGTCCGATGATCTTTTCAACTTCAATCCGGGCATCTTTGAGGTTAACACCCATGGATTTCAGCACTTTGGCGGCGACGCCGGTCCCTTCTCCAATCAGACCCAGGAGGATCTGCTCTGTACCCACGAAGTTATGACCCAGGCGGCGGGCTTCCTCTTGGGCCAGCATAATCACCTTAATGGCTTTTTCTGTGAAGCGTTCAAACATGGCTTGTATCCATTACCTGCTGCGTGCCGGTACGCTGATTCTAGCATAGGGAAAACTTCCTGCTGCCAAGGACGGAACAACAGGTACTTGGGGTGATTTCCCCCCACGCCCCATTTGCAACAAGATGAGTCGAGTCCAAAGGGAAATTATTCGCAGAGAGGGGGACGCAAGTCAAGGCTTGGACAGGGGGAGTTCGGGGATCGGAGTAATTTCCAACCCAACGCTTGCAATCGTTGCTCAAGGGGGAACTGCCAGTCTTGGAGGAGATGCTGAAACTCCGAGGACTGCAACTGTCCGCGCCAGAGGATTAAGGCATCTTCCTGGGTGTCTGGATAGTAGCGACATCTGCGCCCTGCGACTTGAAACCCAAATCGTTGGTAGAGGGCGATCGCGGCACTATTAGAAACCCGTACCTCCAAGGTAGCCCAAGCCAACCCCCGTTGGCGGGCAATCACCAGCAAGCGATGGAGTAAAACCTGCGCGAATCCTTGTCGCCGATAGGCAGGGTGCACGGCCAAAATTGTGATGTGGGCTTCATCTAAAATTGCCCATAGACAACCCAAACCTACAAGAACCCGGGGGAGTATCCGGAGATTGGGTCAATCCCCATAGTTCACTGTTGGGACTGGCCAGCTCCCGCTGGTAACCTTCCCCTGTCCAAAGACCACCGAAGCAGATCTGGTCAAGTTCCACTACGGCGGGGAGTAAATCAGCACTGAGGGGTTTCAGTTCAACCCAATTGCAAGTTTGGTGCTCTGTAGCTCTGAAATTCAAGACAGGAGGGGCTAATTTTCGGGTAGGCTCTAAGGAGACGCTCTATCCAGTTATAAACAATGGTCGCAACTTACTCGGCGGAGGTTCAAACATCAGGTCGTCAATACTTATTATCTACTGCTAGGGCTGCACTGGCGGCTCCCAATCAATCTCTGTTGCCCCTCACCGCCCAGGTGAATCACCAAGACCATCTGGAAATTGGCGGCTGCGATGTTGTGAAATTGGTGCAGCAGTATGGTTCTCCCCTGTATATTTTGGATGAGACGACCCTCCGCACCGCCTGTCAGCAGTATCGAGAGGCCTTCGAGCGTTACTATCCGGGGGACTCTCAAGTTCTCTATGCCTCCAAGGCCTGGAATTGCTTGGCGGTGTGTGCGATCGCCGATCAAGAGGGATTGGGGATCGATGTCGTCTCTGGTGGGGAACTCTATACAGCCCTGCAAGCTGGGGTGAGTCCAGAAAAACTCTACCTCCATGGCAATAACAAGTCACGGGAAGAGCTGACCCTCGCGGTTACCTGTGGTTGTCGCATTGTGGTGGATAACTGGCTGGACTTACAGACCCTAGTGGCGATCGCGGCAGAGAGACCTAGTGCCCCCCCGATCCCGATCTTGATTCGCCTCACCCCTGGAATTGAGTGTCATACCCACGAATATATTCGTACCGGCCATCTAGATAGCAAATTTGGGTTTGATCCCAACCAACTGGACGAGGTCTTTACCTTGATCAGCCAACAGTCCTGCCTCTCCTGCCTGGGTCTCCATGCCCACATTGGCTCCCAAATCTTTGAACTACAGCCCCACGCCGATTTGGCCAGTGTGATGGTGCAATGGCTGGTCAAGGCCAACAGCTATGGTCTCCCCGTTACAGAAGTCAACATTGGGGGCGGACTGGGAATTTGTTATACCGAGGCGGATGATCCCCCCAGCATTGATGCCTGGGTGAAGGTGATTTGTGATGCCATGGTCACCGCCTGTCAGATCCAACAGTTGCCCCTCCCCAAACTCCTGTCTGAACCCGGTCGCTCGGTGATTGGCCCCGCCTGTGTCACTGCTTATACCCAGGGAAGTCGAAAAACAATCCCAGGGCTACGTACCTATCTCAGCGTCGATGGCGGGATGTCAGATAATCCCCGCCCCATTACCTACCAGTCTTTGTATCGGGTGGTGGTCGCCAACCGGATGTCAGCCCCCCTAACCCAGACTGTGGCGATCGCTGGTAAACATTGTGAGTCAGGGGATATCCTGATTAAGGAAGCGAAGGTTCCTGAAACGGAGACGGGAGACATTCTGGTAGTGATGGCAACCGGGGCTTACAACTACAGCATGGCTTCCAACTACAATCGCTTACCCCGACCTGCAGCCGTCCTAGTTCAGGCTGGGGACAGTCATTTGATCTTGCAACGGGAAACCTATGCGGACCTGATCCGTCAAGATTCACTGCCGGAACGGTTGAGCCAGTCTCGAACCGAAGGGTAGGGTCATGCTCTGCTTCTGAAACTCGCAAGGCTTTCTGATGTAAATCTACGCAAGCGCGTTGGATGTGTCACTCCAGGTCTAATGGGATATCCGTGGACACAATGGCTGCATAATCCTGGCTGGACTCGGTCCTTGCTGTTACAGCTAGTTGATGTTGGCTTAGTCCTGGCACTCACCTATATTGTGCTGGTGATCATTGGGGAGCGACGAACCCTATGGATGGTGCGTGGATTCCTTGTATTGATGCTAGCATCCACTATTAGTAGCCGCATTGGGCTTACCCTCCTGAGTTTTGTGTTGAGCAATTTGGTGATTGGCTCTGCCGTTGCTATGGCTGTGATTCTGCAATCAGAGTTTCGCCGCTTCCTAGAGCAATTAGGTCGAGGGGAGGTGATCCAACTGTTTCAGCCGTCCCAGCGGGTGATCCCCAAGGCAGGGAGTGTGATTGATGAAATTGTCGAGGCGGTCAAAGAACTGTCCCAACGGCGGACGGGAGCCCTGCTGCTCCTGGAAACCAATCAACCCATTGATGAGCGAGATTTTTCAGTGCCGGGGGTGCGACTGAACGCTGAGATTTCTAAGGAACTATTACAGACAATTTTTCAGACCACCACCCTCCTCCACGATGGAGCGGTCTTGATTCGGGGATCACGGGTGATGGCAGCGGGGGTGATTTTACCGCTGTCAGAGCGCACGGCTTCTCGGCAACTGGGGACACGCCACCGAGCAGCGATGGGAATTACAGAACGGGTGGAAAATTGTCTGTGTATTGTGGTTTCAGAGGAAACTGGATCAATCTCCCTGGCAGAGCGTGGGGGGCTGAATCGCCCCTTAACAAGCAGTAAACTGAAGGAGTTGTTGGAAGCACGGTTCTCCCAATCTGTTGATCGCGAAACAGTGGCTCCTGATCTCCGCACATTGAGCCGGCAATTGCTGTCTCAGGGATTGGCACTTCTGTCACGGTTCCTCCGGCTTCCAGCATCCGCTTCTCGGGAGAAGAAATGACTGGCAACCAAACCGTTTTGCAAAAATTACCCGCCGATTTAGAACGCGATCGCCTACCCAAGCATGTAGCGGTAATTATGGATGGCAATGGCCGCTGGGCAAAGCGCCAGGGGTTGCCCCGAATTATGGGTCATCGTCGGGGGGTCGATGCCCTGAAGAATCTGCTCCGGTGTTGTCAGGACTGGGGAATTCAAGCCCTAACCGCCTACGCTTTCTCCACAGAGAATTGGGGTCGGCCCCTAGAAGAAGTTGATTTCTTGATGACCTTGTTTGAGCGGGTGTTGCGGCAGGAGTTGCGGGAGATGATCCAGGAAAATGTCCGGATCAATTTTGTCGGTAACTTACATGCCCTCCCCAAAACCCTGCAATTGGAAATTGAACGCTCCATGGCTGCCACGCAACAGAGTCAGGGCATTCAGTTTACCGTAGCAACCAACTATGGCGGGCGGCAGGAAATTTTACAAGCCTGTCGGGCGATCGCCACGGAGGTGCAGCAGGGATTACTGCAACCCCAGGATATTGATGAAGCCATTTTTGAGCGCCATCTTTATACCGCAGGAATCTGCGATCCAGATTTACTGATCCGCACCAGTGGGGAAATGCGAATCAGTAACTTTTTACTCTGGCAGATGGCCTATGCTGAAATTTATATCACTGAAGCCCTGTGGCCGGACTTTGATCGGGCCGAATTTCACCAGGCTCTCTGTGCCTATCAGCAGCGCGATCGCCGCTTTGGCAGCGTTTAAACAGACCCTCTTGCACCATTACTTGTTAACTCCCTCAAACCGGAGCCCTGAAGCATGAACCGTGAATACTCCAGAGTTTATGAAGCATTGGTTCACCCTCGGGGACGTTTGATCGCGGCGGTCGCCATTGCTTGCTTTGTTTATGGCGTTAGTTTTGTCATCCCGTCCTCTGAAATTCGTATTTTGCTAGCCTTTGACCTAGGAATGCTAGCCTTACTAGGGAGCATCGCCCTGATGATGACGAATGCCGATGCCGAAGAAACTTTCCGACGACAGCAGCGCCTAGAACCAAGTCACGCAGCCACCCTGATTGCTGCCATTATCTGCTCGGCCACCAGCCTCGTCGTTGTCGCTTTGATGCTAGATAATACTCAGAAGCTGCCCGCCCTTGTGGTCAATATCCACATGGGGCTGTCCATGATTGCGATTTTTGAGGCTTGGCTGTTGGTGCATACCTTTTTCGCCCTACATTATGCCCGCATGTACTATGACGAAGTGGCGGCTGGCAAGGAAGAGTACCTCCGGGGGTTAGAGTTTCCCAACGAAGGATTGGTGGATCACTGGGACTTTATGTACTATTCCTTCACCATTGGCATGTGCTACCAGACCTCCGATATTTCGATCACGGGAATTCACATGCGGCGGATTACCCTAATCCATTCTATTTTGTCGTTTATCTTTGTCACCGCCGTCATTGGTCTGGTGGTCAATATCGTCTCGAACATCATTTGAGGGAGCGATCTGGCTAAGGCCCAGCAAATACAGCATCTTCGACATCTTTACGACTCAGCGAATATTTAAAGGCCCGTTGGATATCGCGTCCCTCTTCTCCGGCTTTCAGGTAGCGCACCGAGAGTTGGTCGATATCCAGCCAGATTTCTGCTTCCCAGGTGGATTGCCGCAAATGCCAACAGTGGAGTTCGTTGCGATCTTGTTCACAGCCGTGGGCTTGGAGCCATTGTTCCAAATCGGGAAGGGGATGGTTGTAGAGGGGGGTATCGTTAGAGGGCAATGCCATAGGAGCCATACAGCAGGGAAAGGACAAACAGGAGCAGGGGAGGAGTTCAATTAGGGTTGACTGGCAGCCCCCTCAATAGATTCGGAGGCTGTGGATGTAACCGCTGGGAAGGGGGGAAGGGGGGAAGGGGTGGTCGCCTTTTTTTGTGCGGCGGTGGATGTAGAGACTACAGCAGCCGGGAGCGGTGGACTGGGCAGGGGGGAGGGTGACTCCAAGACGGTCGCCGGTGGCAGTGGCAGGTGCTGCAACACCGTATCACCTCGGGTTAAGCCAATGGTGAAGGCCAAAATTAAGCAAGCCAAAAACGTGAGGGCCAGAATAAACAGGGCAAAGATTTCCCCCGCTGACAGGGGACGATCCGTAGGGTCAAGATAGGCTGAGGAGGAAACCGGGCGGGTCGTACCAACGGGACGATTGAGATCTGCCGGGGCTTGAATGACCGTAAAGCGAGAATAGCCATTTTTTTGGTCATAGACCAACCGTCGTTCCGCACTGCTCAGGGTGGCATAGGCTTCGTTTAATTGCTGAAACTTAGTGGTGGCGATCGCTGAAGGCAGGATCGTGGTGTCGGGATGGTACAGCTTGCTGAGTTCCCGGTAGGAACGCCGAATTTCCTGTATTGAGGCTGAGGGAGGGAGCCCCAATAGGGTGTAATAGGTGGCATCCAGGGTGGTTGGATTGGGCACGTTCTGACTCGCTTGCCCGGACACTGCTCGTTCTTGAGTCACAGTCCACATTCCCGTGTAATTGAACTTATTTTAACCACGTTCCCAGCGATTCCCACCCTAGAATTCAATCCCAGGTTGTGCCTTGACACCCTGCTCTCGAAACGGATGCTTCACTAGGGTCATTTCCGTCACGAGGTCAGCTCGCTCAATCAGGGGAGTGGGAGCGCCTCTTCCTGTCAGAATCACATGGGTTTCAGGGGGTTTCTGTTCCAGTCCTAACAGAATCGTCTCCACAGTCAAAAAGCCCAATTTCAGCGCCACGTTAATTTCATCCAAGAGCACAAGCTTAAAGGCTGGATCACTCAGGTAGGAAAGTCCCGCCTGCCACGCTTGTTGTGCGGCCTTGATGTCGCGATCGCGATCCTGGGTTTCCCAGGTAAACCCTTCTCCCATGGCTTGAAACACCAGTTGATCCCGCCAATGGCTAAAAATTTGCTTTTCCGCTGGTTCCCAAGCACCCTTGATAAACTGAATCACGGCAACGCGATAACCATGGCCCAGCGATCGCAGCACCATCCCCAGGGCTGCCGTGGTCTTACCCTTGCCATTGCCTGTATTCACAATGATCAACCCGTTTTTCGACAGTACGCTGGGCTAACCGTTCTGCCTGCACTTGTTGTCGCCGCTGCATCTTGCGTTGATATTGATCCGCCGTCAACGTGGCAATGGAGGGATCGAGGGTGGTGGCGATCATTTCAGATTCCGTCACGGTTTCGGGGGGAGGGGTCGAGGAGTGAGCTGCCATAGGGATTGCTGCAGGGGACATCTTTTTCAGTTTGACAGGTTATCGCAGTCCAGGGGCGGATTGACCAGAGGCAGTCACGGGTAGAATGAGGTTACTTCGTTAATATAATGAAGTCCGATCTCATGTGGTGGCAGGTTGTGAAAGTGCAACGACCGATTTTAGTGGGAGGACTGGGTTTAACAGCAGCACTGTGGCTGCTAGACAGTTGGCAACATTGGGTTGGCAATATCAGTGCCCTTGGGGCGATCGCCGCTGTAGGGGCGGGGGTGTGGTGGTGGCGACAGCAAACACCTGTGGATCTGCCGGATTTAAAAGCTCAGGTTCCCCTTGACCGGACAACCGTTGAGCAATCCCTGACTACCCTGCACGCCCTCTTAGAACAATTTGCCGCAGAGACCGCAACTGCGCCCAGGGGGGATGCGGTTGAATCCCAGCTCACCCAGCTTCAGCAACAATCTCACCAGATGGGAAACGAGCTGGAGCGCTCTGAGTTTCGCCTGGTAATTCTGGGAGGAAAAGGAACCGGCAAAACGGCGATCGCGGATTATTTACGCACCTCCGAGATTGCAGCGTCGCTCTTTACACTGTGCATTCAAGAACTGCCGTCACTGTTTGACTACACGACCCCCGCAGACTTAGACACAACCCAAATCTGGCAGCAGGTCAGTCGAGCTGATCTGGTTTTGTTCACCACCACCAGCGATTTAACGGCTTCAGAATATCAGGTGATCCAACGCCTCCATGGGCAGCAACGTACTGTTTTGGTCTTGAACAAGCAAGATCAGTACCTACCCGTAGACCGTTCCTTGATCCTGCAACAACTCCAGCAACGGCTCCGACCTCTATTGACGACCGCAGATATTGTCCCGATCACAGCGGTGCCGGGGTTGATGAAGGTTCGGCACCATCAGCCAAACGGCTCCGTCCGCGAATGGCTAGAGCAACCGGCTCCGGAGATTCAGGTTCTGAGCGATCGCCTGCAGCAGATTCTCACTCAGGAAGGGCAGCAACTCCAGTGGGCCAGTACCTTACGGGGGGTCATGACCCTACAAGCCGAGGCTAAAGCAGGTTTGAATCAGGTACGTCGCTCCCGTGCCCTGCCCCTGATTGAGCAGTTCCAGTGGATTGCCGCCGCCACGGCCTTTGCTAACCCGCTGCCTACTCTGGACTTACTGGCAACCGCCGCCATTACCACCCAGATGATTTTAGAGCTGGGAGCCATCTATCGGCAGCCCTTCTCCCGCGCTCAGGCCGAAGCCATCGCGAGTACCCTGGCAGGGCTGTTATTCAAACTCGGTCTCGTCGAGTTAACCACCCAAGGGATCTCCACTGTCCTTAAGAGTAATGCAGTCACCTTTGTGGCAGGAGGGCTGTTACAGGGCGTTAGCGCCGCCTATCTCACCCATCTGGCCGGACTGGGTTTGGTGGCTTATTTCCAAGAACAAGATCCCACCCATTCTGCTACGACCCAGCCGCTGCTGCTAGAACGCCTCACCCAGTTATTACGTCAGCTCTTTCAGCAACAGCAGCAAAGTTCCCTCTGGCGATCGCTGGTGCAACAGGGAGTCAGTCGCTTGTTACCAGAGGGGAATGGAGCGATCCATCTCCCACAGACCCTGGGTGTCTCCGTACCACAACCCGAAGCTCAAGGTTCCTGAGTGACATCCTTTTTAAGGTGGCCCAGGGTGATGGGTGGGTCGGCAACCCTAACGGCTGAGACGGGGTCATGGAAGGACATCACTTGCCTGCGCCCATCCTTTGTCGGTAGCTGCCAGCATGAACCGTAACTTTTGGATTATTGCTCTAATTTCGCTGATTAACTCTCTCAGCCTCACGATTCTGATTCCCGTTATTTATCTCTATGGCCGGCAATATGGGCTAAATGATTTCCAGACCAGTTTATTGTTCTCGGTGTACTCCATCGCTCAATTCTTTGCCACCCCTGTGATTGGGAAGCTGTCCGATCGCTTTGGCCGTAAACCCCTGCTGATGATCAGCCTTCTGGGAACCGTGGTTGCCAATCTCATTGCTGGCACCGCTGCAACGGCTGGGGTGCTCTTTTTTGCTCGGTTTCTGGATGGGATTACAGGGGGGAATGCAGCCGTGGCCCAAGCGGTAATTTCAGATGTGACCACACCGGAGAACCGCGCTCGTGGCTTTGGCATTAATGGGGCTGCCTTTGGCTTTGGGTTTGTTTTAGGGCCTGCCATGAGTTTGTTAGCACAACAGATTTCCTTGGGGGCTGCTTTTTTGGTGTCAGGCGCGATCGCCTTTGTTGCCCTGATGATTACCCTGTTCTACTTACCTGAGAGTCTGCCTGTCAAAGCAGTGGTTGTCCGCCAAAACTTGTTTGATTTAGGTCTGAAAAACTTAATCACAGGATTGACCTTTCCCAAGGTGGGGATTCTCTTGATCATCAACTTTCTGATTGGCACTACTTTCACCATCTTTACCTATGCCTTTCAGCCCTACTTCATTCAGGTACTCCACCAAACCAATCAGTCTTTGACCCTGATGTTTCTGGTCTTTGGAGTCTTAGGGGTGCTGATGCAAACCTGGGGGATCTCAGTCCTCACGCGAAAAATCAATTTAGTGGCGATTCTATTTCTGGGTTTATTGGTGCGTGGGGCTTCATTTCTGATGATGCCAATTTGGGCGAATGTCATCTATTTCGTTGGGGTAACGATCCTGTTTTCCCTGTTTAACTCCCTGGTGCAACCGATGATTAATGCCTTGATTTCCTTAAATGCCAGGGCTGAAGATCAAGGAACGGTGCTGGGATTGAATGCTTCCTATCTCAGTGTTTCCAATGCTATTGGCCCGATCATTGCCGGGTTGATGATTCATCAATCCCATCCAGAAACCTATGCCTATCCCCTCTATTTGGCAGGTCTATTAACCTTGGGGGTGTTGATTTTCGCCGTTGCCATCCGCGATCGCTATCAGGTGCAGCCAGGAACTTTTGCTTAATCCTAACTAAAAATAAAATTGGCTCAGAACAGGTTTGCAAAAGCATAGAGCTTCATCCCCCAACGCTTTTGAAACATCCTCTAAGATGGGTATATCTCATGGGATAACCTTTTTTCAGTCAACATCAGACTATCCTGCGGAATGCCTCTCTAAACGACTTCCAGGTGTTGCACTTTTAGTTTGAATTGGTGTTCGATTTCAGCAAAACCTCCTCCTATTTGGAGTCGTGAGATAGATGAAGGATTTTCCATCTGTGGATGCGATCGCCGCTGAAATTTCTACTGAAACCGCTTTCATCCAGGTGGGGCCGATTGTTGAACGGGTCAAACTAAAATCGCGATCACCAACTGCAAGCCTGAAGGCTTCTAAAGATGAAATCCGCACCAGCCTGAAAGCCTCAACCCTAGACGGGGTCTTCGCCACCCTGTTCTCAAATGTGACAGGGGGGGTATTGCTGACCAACTTTTTGCTAGAACTGGGGGCGAGTCCTACCGAGATCGGGGTTCTAGCATCAATTCCGATGCTGGCAAATCTGATGCAGCCAATTGGAGCATACTTCTCTGAACAAACCAACAGCCGTCACGACTATTGCTTTTGGGTTTACAGCATTTCGCGATCGCTATGGGTTGGGTTGGCGATCGCCATTTTCCTGGTCGGCAGGAATCACGCTGCCCCCAACTTCCTAATTGAGATTACCTTGGGCGTTGCCATCTTCAGTTACTTTCTGGGGGCCCTAGGCAGTGCCCCTTGGCTGAGTTGGATGGCAGCATTAGTGCCCCGCTCTTTGCGGGGACGCTACTTTGGTTTGCGGAGTAGCGCCGCTAACTTAACCAATCTGATCTCGATGCCGTTGCTAGGATTCGTGGTGTCTAGATGGCAAGGAGGTTCGATCCAGGGCTATAGCGTTGTGCTGATTCTGGGTGTTGTGTCTGGACTAGTCAGCCTGTGTTTTCAGAATTTCATGGTGGATGTGAATCCCCAGTCGGGGCAAGAAGTATTCTCTATTCACACAATTGAAGCCGATGACTCTTTTAGCCAACCAACCAGCCAAACTCTCTTCCAGCCTATTTCACTGGCCAGCATCTGGCAAGATTCAAACTTTCTCAAGTTCCTTGTTTATGTTAACCTGTGGACATTTTCAGTGAACCTCAGCGCCCCATTCTTCAATGTCTATTTGCTCAATGACTTGGCTTTAGATATTAGCCAAGTCACACTTTATAACAGCTTGTCAGCTGGGGCAAACCTACTGCTGTTGATGTTTTGGGGAAAGCTGGCAGATCGGATTGGCAACCGTCCGATTTTGATTGGCGTGGGGATTGTGTTTGCTATCTTCCCGATTTTTTGGCTCATGACTGGCACCAATCCATTATCTACCTGGGTATGGCTACCACTGCTGCACCTGATTGCCGGAGCAACAGCAGCGGCAATCGACCTTTGTTCTAACAACTTTCAGATGGGAATCGCCCCCCATCATAACCAGTCCACTTACTTTGGCATCGCAGCAGCCTTTGCTGGCATCAGTGGCGCACTGGGAACCACGGCTGGAGGCTTTTTTGCTCAGTTAGGCTATGGCGGCTTGCTGGGACTGTTCGCTTTCTCCAGCGTACTGCGGCTCGGAGCCTTGTTACCTCTGATTTTTGTACAGGAGCGGCAATTACCGGAGTGAGAATGGGTGTAGATGTTTCTGGACTCCCCTCAACCCCCACGGGACTCGGCGCTCCTTGAGGTTGAAAGCTGCTCATATAGCCATCGCCATAAACCTTTGTGCGATGGAGTGTCAGGCAGTCGCTCAGAATCAGTGCTTGACAGTCTGCTCATATCCTCAGTTGGCTGACTGGCGCTATCATTTGCCTGTAAAACACTATAAGTTGATCGGAATACCGTACTAGACTCAATCTGTCATTGCGGAGCTGGCAATACATGGCTATTGCTCCCAAAATTCACTCAGGAGATCAGGCAGGATTTTCTTGATGCTCCTTACCCAACTCAGCGATCGCAGTTCTGGTCTCCGATTGAGAAATTATATTACAGTGCACCTACCGATTTCTGGGGGATTAACCCATTAACTAGAGTAGACGGATGGCCGTGACCTTTTCAGATCCATCAATTTATAAGCGATATCGCCTGCGAGAACACGCCGACCCCTCTTTTCATGGGCATCTTTAGGTGATAAAGTACAGTATCTCGATCGGTTTTAAGTAATTTATACAATGGAGAACATTTGCACCATGGTTGATCGCCTCGTCAAGAATCTGTTCCCAAGGATAACCACTCAGAAATCTGCCTCCTCAAAATCCCTGGCAGGCCCGGTGAAGCTACCCCGTCGGCGGGCATTGACCCTCCTGAGTCTGTTTGTGGCATCCGGCATCGGTTTAGGTTGGCTGACACAGGCACAACCGGCAAATCCACAGAACAAGGATGTGGAATTGACACTGGTTACCTATGCTGTGACCAAAGCTGCTTACGAGAAAATCATTCCTCTCTTTGCAGCCAAATGGAAGCGAGAAACAGGACAAACCATTCGGTTTAAGCAGAGCTATGGGGGATCAGGTTCCCAAACACGGGCAGTCATTGACGGCTTGCAAGCGGATATTGTGCAACTAGCCCTTGCTGGGGATACTAATAAGATTCAGAAAGCTGGCTTGATCAATCCAGGTTGGGAAAAGGAAGTTCCCAACAATGGCACTGTGACCAAGTCTGTAATCGCCCTTGTGGTGCGGCCCGGCAACCCGAAAAAGATTAAGGACTGGGGGGATCTCACTAAAAACGGCATTCGTGTGATTACGGCCAATCCCAAAACCTCTGGCGGGGCTCGCTGGAACTTTTTAGGGTTGTGGGGTTCGGTGAGCGAAACCGGCGGGAATGAAGCCAAGGCACGGCAGTATGTAACTCAGGTTTACAAAAATGTACCCATCCTCCCCAAAGATGCCCGGGAAGCATCGGATATTTTCTTCAAGCAAGACCAGGGTGATGTGTTGTTGAACTACGAGAATGAAGTTATCTTGGCGAGACTGAACGGAGAAGTTCAGCCCTATGTCCTACCCTCTGTGAACATTTCGATTGATGCGCCGGTAGCTGTGGTGGATAAGAATGTGGACAAGCACGGCACCCGCAAGCCATCAGAGGCGTTTGTGAAATTTTTATTCACCCCAGAAGCCCAACGAGAATTTGCTAAATCAGGTTTCCGTCCTGTCAATGCAACCGTTGCCAAAGAGTTCTCTAGTAAGTACCCCAAAATCAGCAAGCTCTACACGGTAAAAGACTTTGGCGGCTGGGATGCCGTTCAACAAAAGTTTTTTGCGGATGGGGCCATTTTTGATCAAATTCAAAAAGAGAAACGGTAGGACGGTGTGCTCAGGAGTGGGGGGGCTGTCATTGGTTGGGAGGTCATGTGAGACACAATTGCAACCGTTCACCCAGATTCTAAGGAGAGAGGGGATCTGAAAAAGTCATCGCTCCCACGCTGATCAAAGCCCCAAAAGCTGATGATGGCGCTGCATGGCGATCCTGAGAGGGGATATTCTTAACCGCAAAAGGATAGGTTCCCGATCGGCGCTGATGGATGATGGTGATGCTGCTGGTTACAGGTTTTCATACTGGTGGTCAATCCCAAACTGTTTATGTTTGAATGGATGAAAAGTGTGGTGCTACGGTCTATGATTTCCGACCACTTTGTCGGAATTGAATCAAGCCTTGAGGAACTTGTCATGCGTCAACTTTCATCCATGTCTCTCCTAGGGATACTGGCCTTCTCAGCCGCAGGTTGTTCGGCTTTGACGGGTAGTGCCCCCCCCAGTCCCCAGCCATCCGCATCCCCCGCTCCTATCGCTGCGGCAACTCCGGCTCCAGTCATCGCCCAAAAACCTGCCACGGATGCAACTGGCAAGCCTATGGTTACAAAGGTTCCTGGGAATCAAGCTGCGAGTGATACGAGTTTGATCCAATCCACCAACCCAGACGCACGGTTGCAAGAAATTCAGAAAGGTCGCACCGATCCGTTCTCTTTGTTAGCGATCTCCCCGGATGTGACCCTTCCCCCTTCTTTAGTGGTTGGCCCGACCAAACCCATCAGGCGTCTGCCACCCCCCCCTCCCCAACCCGATCTAGCACGGGCTGTAGAAGTGACCGGAGTGGTGCAGATTGGGAACACCATTCAGGCAATTCTCAAAGCACCCAATGAGCCTTCCAGTCGCTATGTTCGTGCCGGACAGCGGCTCTCGAATGGCCAGGTACTGGTGAAGCGGATCATCCTAGGAATGGGTGGGAATCCAATTGTAGTGCTAGAAGAACATGGCATTGAAGTCAACAAAACCCTGTCCGAGCGAACCGCTAGTGCAGTTTAGCTGTCCTGGTTTTTCGAGCATCCCTTGGCAGCTGCGCCAGCGCTAGAGTGTAATAGTACCCTCCAGGCTGGTGTGCTCAGCCCTTTGCCGCCATGACCTACCCTACTAATAATGGTTCCTGGTTCCCATGGGAATTCGGGGATCTTGGATTCGGAAATATTGAGAGTGCAGAGGTCGCTGAGGAAGAGAATAAGCTATCAAAACTGGCGCGATCGCACCTGTGGCCGTCCTTCTATGACCCTCAACCAGCCCAGGATGGGGAGTTGCTGAGGCAACTTGCCTTTGTGCCAGGGTTGAAAGAGTTTCTGATGTTGCGTCAGGTGCATGCCCTGGAACACGCAACTGTCTGGGTGTTAAGTGGTCGTTCCAGTCAGCCTCTGTCCACAGGACCCATTGATGACGGCGATCTGGGTGGCCTGTCTACGGATCAAGGCTTTTATATATACGGTCAGGTACAGCAAACGCAGGTGCGGCGGGCTGTGACGCAAGCACTGTACCGACTCACCACGGGTGAGTGGGAACTTGCCCTCCATCCTCGCTGTGGCACTAATCTATCGGTTGGGATGCTGTTGCTGGCGAGTTTAGCAGTGGGGATTCATGTCGTGTTTCCCAGAGGACCCCTGGAACAATTATTAGGACTAGGACTTGCAGCTACCACAGCGGCGCAACTCACCCCTGATTTAGGCCGACTGACCCAGCAATACTTGATGACGGCGATTCCCTTTAATTTAGAGATTGCCGCCGTCCGACCCGTATTGGACGGGGAGGGTCGGTTTGCTTACTTTGTCCAGGTTCAGTGGATTGAGTCCTCCTGTCCGTAAGCCATCACAGCAATAAAACTTAAAGACCTCGATCGCCAGAGGGTCGCGATTGAGTAGTAACCTGGAATCAATTCACCGTGTGAGTACGAGATTAAAACAGAAGGGGAAAACACTCATGGTTCAACGCGGTTCTAAAGTTCGCATTCTCCGTAAAGAATCCTACTGGTATCAGGACGTTGGCACTGTGGCTTCCATTGACCAAAGTGGCATTAAATATTCCGTGATTGTCCGCTTCGACCGAGTTAACTATACAGGCTTCAGTGGCAATGCGTCTGGGGTAAACACCAATAATTTTGCCCTTGATGAATTGGTAGAAGTTGGGGCTCCCAAGGCGAAGAAGTCAGCGAAGTAGTAGCGAAGGAATCCCTGAGCTAGCAGTTGGGGTAGCCATCCCTACCCTGGCAAAAGTTCACTCTCCCGTTGGGTGACACTGCTAATCCAGGTCATTTTGAGTATGAGGAGCCCACTTCTCAGCTTATCTCTACAGATCGCCAGACTCAGATTAAAATCACACATTGCCGGAATTACCAGAAGTTGAAACGGTTCGCCGGGGACTCAACCAAGTCACCCTTAACCGAACCATCCAGGGTGGATCTGTGTTGCTACCACGCACCATTGCCCACCCTGTTTTTGTGAATGCCTTTCTAGCGGGTTTAAAGGGAGCCGAGATCGCCCAGTGGCATCGGCGGGGCAAGTATTTACTGGCATCGCTCACCCGGACATCGATGATCAAAAATTTTCCTCCGGCCATCGAAGGCTCAACTCTACCCCTAGTGGATGGGGGATGGCTAGGGGTACATCTGCGGATGACGGGGCAATTGTTGTGGTTAACCCAAGATCAACCGTTGCAAAAACATACCCGCGTCCGACTCTGGTTTGAACAGGGTCAGGAACTGCGATTTGTGGATCAACGTACCTTTGGGCAAATGTGGTGGGTGCCACCCGGCATTGCCCCTGCAACGATTATTCCTGGCTTAAAAAAACCTCGGGCCGGAACCATTTGACCCAGAATTTTCCACCGTGTACCTGGCTGAGCAACTCCACCAGCGTCGTCGTCCGATCAAATCTGCCTTACTCGATCAAACCTTGGTAGCGGGTGTCGGCAATATCTATGCCGATGAGGCGCTGTTCCAGAGCGGGATTCGACCCGATACATGGTGTGCCGACCTCAAGCCAGCGCAAATTCAGCGGTTGCAGCAGGCCATTATCAATGTGTTGCAGGCCAGTATTACCGTCGGCGGCACCAGTTTCAGCACCTTTTTGAATGTCCAGGGCATTAATGGCAACTATGGCGGCACCGCCTGGGTCTACGACCGTGAAGGTCAACCCTGCCGCGTTTGTGCTACTCCCATTCAACGCTTGAAATTGGCAGGGCGTTCCACCCATTTTTGTCCCCACTGTCAGCACTAGGATGCTGCCAACCTTGGGCTGATGGATCAAGCGTTTAACAGGGATGATTTTTTGACAGACCACTAGGCATTTTGGCTGTTTTGCAGATCTCATTACCCAACGACCCCAGACAGCAATTCCGATACAATGGCAGGGATTATGCTCCGGCACTGCTGAGTCAATTGATACCATGCAGCAACTCAACAACGCTTTTACCATCTTCCTCAGCCTATTAGTAGAAGCCCTGCCTTTTTTGCTGCTAGGTGTGCTGTTTTCCAGCATATTATTGTTGTTTGTCGATGAGCGGCGTCTGATCAAGATGCTGCCCAAAAATCCCCTGCTGGGAGCCTTGGTGGGGAGTTTGGTGGGGTTCCTCTTCCCGGTGTGCGAATGCGGCAATATTCCCGTCGCCCGTCGGTTATTGATCCAAGGGGTACCGACCCCCGTGGCCATTGGGTTTTTGCTGGCAGCTCCAACGATCAACCCGATTGTGATCTGGGCAACTTGGACAGCATTCCGCGATCAGCCTGAAATTGTGGTGTTGCGGGTGGGGTTCTCGCTGTTCATTGCCACGGTTTTAGGTTGGGTATTTAGTGTCCAAGCTGATTTACGTCCCCTGTTGCAGGCCAGCTTGGTTCGAGCCATGCCCCAGCCTCGACCCTCCCACCCAGAAAATTTGGCAGCAGCATCCGGAGCGGAACTTTTGCAGTCAGGCACCTTTTGGCTGGGACAGCCGGGACAGACTGATTTGATGAGTGTGGCCACACTCCAGGCCAACTTGGTGGCAGCGGTTCCTTTACCTGCGTCCTGGATGGCTCGTCTACCCATGTTTGTGGACAATGCTATGCAGGAGTTAAAAGAGCTGGGAGGGGTGCTGGTTGTCGGCAGTGCGATCGCAGCGTTATTGCAAGTCTTTGTGCCCCGCGACATTATTTTGGGCTTAGGTCAGGGGCCGGTAACCTCAATTCTTGCCATGATGGGGTTGGCTACCGTGGTTTCCATCTGCTCTACGGTGGATTCTTTCTTTGCCCTGTCCTTTGCAGCGACGTTTACCAGCGGCTCCCTTTTGGCCTTTTTAGTCTTTGGCCCCATGATTGACCTCAAGGCCATTGGTCTGATGCTGTCGATTTTTCGCCCCCGAGCCATTGTCTATTTATTTGTGATTGCTGCCCAGTTAACCTTTCTGTTAACCCTGTTTGTGAATCTATATGTCAGCTAGCCTCCCCACCTCTAGCCAGCCTCGTCGTCCGGGTTCCAACCGCTCTCAGGCGCTATTGCCTTGGTTGGATGTTGGGGCGATCGCCGCTTGGGGGGGACTACTGCTGACCTACTGGTTAACCGGTAAACTCAACCTGCTCATTCATCCCCAATACACCTGGTTGGCGATCTCAGGGGGCATGGGTATGCTCTTGATCAGTGCCTGGAAAGCCTGGGAATTACTGCGATCGCAGGGACTAAAAACTGCTGGAGCCACTTCGGCGGTGTCCCATATCACGCTGTTCCCACCGGGTTGGAGTAGCACCTTACTTCTGATCACGGCACTGCTGGGGTTTCTGATTAGCCCTCGGGTGTTCACCAGCCAAACCGCCTTTCATCGAGGGGTGACCGATTCTTTGGCCTTGACCAGAACCCATCCCCAGGCATTTCACAGTGCGGTGAAACCTGAAGAACGCAGCTTGATTGACTGGGTTCGGACTTTAAATGTTTATCCAGAACCGGATGCTTACACCGGACAGCCCGTCAAGGTGCAGGGATTTGTCATCCATGCCCCCGAACTACCCGATAACTACTTACTGATCTCCCGATTTGTGATTACCTGCTGTGCAGCGGATGTCTACCCTGTCAGTTTGCCGGTGAAGTTGACCCAGAGTCGTCGCTACTACCCACCCGATATCTGGCTGGAAATTGAAGGTCGGATGATCACGGAAGTTTTGAGTGGCCAGCGAAAACTGACCATTCAACCCCAGAAACTCACCGGGATTCCCGAACCGAAGAACCCTTACGAGTACTAAAACAAAACCAGTTGAATGGGCTGGGTCGCACGACAAAACCCAGTGCGAGACTCCGGTAGGGGTTCGGGGTGCTCTTGAATGGCAGGACAATAGCGGCGGTAGGAACAGGGGTCACAATGTTGACCGGGGGCAGGATGCCACTGGTGATCGGTACGCAATTGCATTGCCAGATCTTGAATCATCTGCAACACCCTTTCTCGGTGAACTGGGGTGGCAACAAAACAGATCTTCTCCCCCGATCGCAGGCAAAGGAGGCTGAGTTGTTTGAGGCTTTGGGCATAGCGTTGTTCCAAGGCCAAGTAGTAGAGGCCAATCTGAACATCGAGTAACGTGGATTCCGGGATTTGTTTGTCGCGCCCAGACTTATAGTCGATGAGTTCCAGACCATCCTCGAACCAGTCCAGACGGTCATAGCGGCCAGTAATGCCAAACTCCAGGTTTTGGATCTCAAGCCGTCCTTGGAGTTTCCCCTCCACCGCCACGGGTTTTCGCAGGGTTGGCTGGGCGGCAATAAACTGATGGTAATAGGTATCCAGGATCGATTTCCCCTCGGCGACTTGAGCCGGACTGAGGTTGCTAATGGATTGCTGCCAGCAGTGGTGAACCCAGTCCAGTGGCGGCAAAGGCTCTTGATAATGCCAGTCCCAGTAGATCTTGGCTAGGGCTTGGTGAAGGGCAGTTCCTAGATTGGCCGCGCCAAAGTAACCCGGTTGTTTGATTCCCCTTTCATAACGGTAATAGTAGGACTGGGGACACCGCTGGTAGGTCTGGAGCCGTGATGCTGACAGGGGATAAGCCATGATTCAGTTTAGTCTGGCAACCTCGGTTAGTTAAGGATGGGGAGTGCCCAACCCAGCGATGAGTGCTTGCTTCAAGGGGGAAATTGCCAGAGTGTCAAGTTTCTAAGGGACTAATTCACCAGACGCAAAAACAGACTGCCTCGGTGGACTCCCGCCTCACTACGGGTGCTGTTGAGGCTAACTGTTCGCAGGTGATCGAGCATCGGTGTCCCGATTATTTTCACCCATTGAAACAGAGGAAACGATCGTTCCAGGAAGGACTGACTCCCCTGCCAATCCAGATAGACATAGCCATTGTTGGGGGTGGGCAATGGGGCAATCGCCTGCTGGAAAGGAGCCGTGGTGAGTAAAGATCCAGAAGTGGCTCGATGGATCGCCGCCCTCATGGCCTCTACGGAGGTGGCAAAAATTTCGTACTTGCCCAAGGTGGCATGTACCCCTTGCACCTGAGCCTGCAGTTGCAAATTGGCAGTTTTTTCAGCCGCAACCGGGGGCGCAGCGGTCAGTTTTGTCCAAGCAGAGACCTGTTGACCTTGCAAATTCAGGGGGCTGGTACCATATCCTTGATCCCGGGCAATTTCATCCAGGTGGGCGATCGCCGATGTGGCTGCGGGCGATCGCTGGGTGACAAAAATCCAATCTGGCTGGGTTGAGGTCGGCAGTAACCCCAAGGCATACTCATCGGTGACCCAACTAAAAATAGTCTCAGGGAGATCAAGACCCCATTGCTGCTGGACGTTAGTCAGGGATTGTTGCAGTAAGGAAGCCAGGGCAGGGTACCCTGAAACACTTGCCGTCAATTGAGTCCACAGGTTGTTCAGGTTTGTCCCAGAAAGGGTCAGGAGGCTGCCCCCCGGAAGATATTGCAGGGCCTCCACGGGCTGGGAAAGGGAGGGCACTGTGGCGGCTAAGGTTTGACCGGGAGCGCCCAGGAAGGCAATTTCTGCCAGTAGCCCTTGGGGATGCAGCCCTAGGGCGATCGCTAAACTGTCGTAGAGGGGTTCGGGGGTATCAGGATTCTGAAGTTGACTGGCTCCTGTCCAGGTGCCCAGTTGGGGCAGATTCAGAAACACCCAACCAATCTGACCCTGGGGTAAACTTTTGACCGCCTGTTGATAGTTGGTGGCCGTGGCTAAATTGAGATCGGGAGCCTGAACATTGTTGATAGCATCCTTGGCAACCTTGGGATAGTTGGCAAACAACACAAAGCGATCTCCCACCACGGCGGTGGTTAACGTCGTTGGCGGGATTGGGTTGGGCGGTTGGGGTTGTCGCTGTTTAACCTTGGGGTTGGCCAAGACATCAACGGGGGCTTGGGCATGGATCAGCTTCACACCCTGATATTGCTCAAAGATCAAATCTTGCCCCGCGATCGCCTGTTTTTGCCAAAAGATCTGTAAAAATTCCCGCGCCTTTTGGGGATCTTGGGTCGCCACCGCCAATAAATAGCCCGGTTGCTGACCATTGTCTGGGTTGCGATCCACATCCCAGGTGGTAATCGCCAGGGTAACTTCTGACCCCAGCCAGGGTTGTATCTCCTGTTGGTAGTCCAGGCCGGTACTCCCGAGTAAGCGCTGGCGCAGTTGACGGATCTCCGACCGGAGATGACGGCGTTCCCCTGGAGCGGCCAGTACCAGCGGCAACTGTTCTAACCGATCGGGGTTGACCAGCAGGGATGCCACCATCGGAGACTGCTTGGGAATCAAGATCGCCGCTTCCGGATGGGAGAGCTTCCCGCCTTGCAGTAAGGTCAACGGGTTGTGCGATCGCAGCCAGAAGAGACCGACGATGCCGATCAACAGCAGCACCAAAACAGTCGCAGCCAGGAAGGAGAAAAACGAGCGTGGCTTCATAGCGAAATGTGCGGGAGGAGCAAGGAAGGCTAAAACCAACCCAGGACTATTATTTCACCTCCCGGTAGCACTACAAAACCACGAGGAGTAAGCTCTGCCGCTCTTAATTGTCCGTCTCGTCAGCCCCAGCATCCCTAACCAGGGAATTTAGCAGCGACCTCTGCCCCAAATTCCAGGGGGAATGAACTACTGTGGCTCTGCCTGTAAGGCTTGCACCAGTTCTGCCAATTGTTCGCGACTGGCCTGATAGACCTGATTGCAGAAATGACAAGTTGCTTCAGCGCCATTATCTTTTTCCATCATGTCCTGCAATTCTTCCACCCCCAGCAGTTTTAAAGCCCCTAACATCCGCTCAAAGGAACAACCACAGTGGAAGCGCACCAGTTGTACTTCGGGGAGGATTTCCAAACCCATATCTCCAAGCAATTGGGCGAAAATCTGCGGGAGGGTTTTCCCCGCTTTCATCAAAGGAGTAAAGCCCGATAGCTGAGAGACTCGTGACTCTAAGGTTTCCACCAGGTCTTGATCCTGAGCTGCTTTAGGCATCACTTGAATTAACAGGCCACCGGATGCCACCACCTGATCCGGCTCCACCAAGACACCCAGCACCAAGGCGGAAGGAGTCTGTTCTGAAACCGCCAGGTAATGAGCCATATCCTCCCCAATCTCCCCCGAGACCAGCTCGACGGTTCCCGAATAGGGGTACCCATAGCCAACATCTCGAATCACATACAAAAAGCCTTGGGAACCAACCGCACCCCCGACATCTAGCTTGCCCTTGGCATTGGGAGGCAGTTCCACATCCGGGTGATCCACGTAGCCCCGCACCGTACCATCCAAACCGGCATCCACCAGAACGCCCCCCAAGGGCCCGTTCCCTTTGATCCGGATGTTGACACGGGAATCGGGTCGCTTCATACTCGAGACCAGTAACAGTCCAGCGGTCATGGTACGCCCCAAGGCGGCAGTTGCCACATAGGAAAGACGATGTCGTTGTCTTGCTTCTTGGACGAGACGGGTCGAGATCACACCAACGGCTCGAATTCCTCCCGCTACGGCGGTGGCTCGGAGTAGCTGATCAGCCATGAAGTTCCTTACAATTCTTAATAACTACCACTCTTCTCTATAGTAAGTCCTAACTGATCACAACGCCGATGGATGGGGCTGTGATCATTTGATCCTAGATGCCCCGTTTAGATTTTGCTTAACCGAGATTAGATATAGCGGTTATCAATCTACTGAAGCACAGTAACAGCAGTGAGTAAACCAACCGAGTATGTTCTTTATCGTTACTTCTGCAAATGCGGTTTCTAACGCTTGGAGTAAATCAGGATACGTCCTTGCTCCAAGACGACGGAGAATGCTCTTAATTTTGAACCAACAGTTCTCAAGGGGTGAAAAATCCGGTGAGTAAGGGGGCAGATAGATAATTTGCGCTCCGGCAGCTGTAATCAAGGCTTCGAGTCCTGATTCACGAAAGTCAACTTCTCTCGGATGGCCAATTGCTGATTCAGCAGGGAGCAAGGGTTCTATCACTTTCCACTCCGCATCAGTTAAGTCGCTGGGATACTCTTTGCGAAGGATCTTGATTAGAATTGAGTACTCACTTCACCTTCACTCACAAGGTTTGCTTCTAACTTGCAACTTCATCTTTCTTTAGAAACAGCCTCTAAATACTATACTAGAAACTTGCAAATCAAACGTTCTTGGCAGTCGTTGTCGCTCTCAGAGGGTGTTTGCAACAGTTCCTCAGCTGTGTCTGAGATAGGAGGTTTTATGGTCAGCGAAGTCAACGTGGTTTCAGGGCACGGCATTCCCTTGGTAGGGAATGATATTGATACCGATCGCATCATCCCGGCTCGGTTTCTGCGCTGTGTCACCTTTGATGGCCTTGGTGCCCATGTCTTTACCGACGATCGCGCCCAAGCTCTAGGACACCATGCCTTTGATCAGCCCCAATACCAGGGAGCCGAGATTCTGGTGGTAAATCGTAACTTTGGCTGTGGTTCCAGTCGAGAGCATGCTCCCCAAGCGATCGCCAAATGGGGTATCCGAGCCATTGTGGGGGAGAGTTTCGCTGAGATCTTCTTAGGCAATTGCTTGGCCATGGGGATTCCCTGCGTCACCGCTAACCCTGAGACCCTCAAACAACTCCAAGAACATCTGGCAGCCAATCCCCAGACGACCCTCACCCTTGATTTAGAAGTGATGGAAATTCGCTGGGGGGATGTTGCAGCCCCCATCTCCCTTAATGAAGGCTCCCGACAGATGCTAACAATGGGCACCTGGGATGCCTGTGGCCAATTGGTTGCCCAAGCCGAGCAGATTCGGAGTACGGTGGCGCAAATACCCTATGTGCAGTGGTCAAACCTAGCGGTTCGCTAGCTGGGCACTTCCGAGCCAGCATCCGCCCACTGGGTAAATGGGTGGTTCACTAGGGAAGTGTTGTAGTAGCGGCGATCGCCCGAAACCTCCTGCCCAATCCACCCAGGGAGGTCGATCTGTTGCTGTTCATCGGCTAGCTCCACTTCCGCGAGAATTAACCCCTGGTTGTCCCCATGAAATTCGTCCACCTCCCACACCACATCTGCCACCGAAATGGTGTAGCGAGTTTTCTCAATCAAGGGGCGATCGCAGAGGTCGTCGAGGAGCTGCATGGCCTCTGCCAGGGGAATGGGATATTCAAACTCTAGGCGGGCATTGCCCACCGTCGGCCCTTTCAAGGTTAAGTAACCAGCATTGTCTGCTACCCGTACCCGCACGGTTTGATCCCCCACGGTGGCAATATAACCCTGGCGGTAGCAGACCCCCTGACCCAGCGATCGCCAGGCATCTCCCTGGACAAGGAACTTGCGCTCAATCTCAACAGCCATGGTGGATGGGGTTACCCCTGGTTCAAAAACAAAATGCGGCCACTTCGGCAGCGGTGGGCTGAGATGCGATCGCCCCAGTTCTGACGGTGGCAAGTGCCCCCACCGCACTGGCATAGATCACCATATCCCGGGCAATTTGGGGATCGGCCAGACCGGTAAGCCCTAGACGACAGAGTTGATGAATAAAGCCAGCGAGAAAGCTATCTCCGGCTCCCGTGGTATCAACCACATCGGCGGGGAAGGCAGGCACCCGCCCCTCTTGCTGCTGGAAGGCATAGGCACAGCCTGCGGCTCCCGACGTAATCAACACACCTTCTAAGTGATCAAGCTGATGGGCGATCACCCCTGGCTCCGCCGTCCCAAATAACCAAATAGCTTCTGCATGGGAGAGTTTGAGAAAACTCCACCCGCGCGATCAGCGGCTGAATCCGTGCCTGAGCCAAGTCGGGGTTCGGCCAGAAAACGGGTCGCCAGTTCACATCTAAGATCACTTTCAGGTAATACTGCTCTGCCAGCTCTAAAGCCCGTGCGATCGCCCGCCGACTGTCAGCATAGGCTAACTCTAAGGTGCCTAATACCAAGTAGTCGGCGGCTCTAAACAGTTCCACCGGTAATTGCTCTGCTTGCAGGTAGGCATCGGCAAAATCAGCCGCATCAGCTCCATGGAAACCGACAAACTGGATATTCTCAGCCTGGGGGCGGAGGACTCGAATTTTTCGCGTCGGTGCGGTGGGCGAGTACTGAACTCCCGTGGTGTCAACCCCTGCGGTCTCTAATACCTCCACCAACGCCATCCCCGCTTCATCCTCACCTACACACCCGACAAACCCTGCCGTTGTTCCCAATTTAACCAGGGCTGACGCAACATTGGCAGGCGCTCCCCCCGCATGAGGGGTCCACGACGTTACAGATTCAACAGATGCCACGGGTTGATCCGCGATCTCATCCCATAAAACTTCGCCCAGACAAAGCACACGGGGAAAGTCCTGAGTAGCCATTTAGTTTAGAGAATGGAAGCTATGACATGGAAGCAATGAATTCCATTGTCTCAGAATTCCCGAAACCAGATGGAGCCCTGAGATAGTTTTTCAGACATAAACCCAATCAAGCTTAAGGCTGATGCATGTTCAGGGCTAATTTGGCGGCGTTCTGGGCTGCCCGACAAAGGTTTTCTCTAAATTTCTGTGGTTAACTTCCTGGCTTTAGCTTCTCCCTAGCCCCATCACCAACCTGACCAGCGGTTGAAACGGAGGGGGACTGAGTGAATAGCTAAGGAATACACTAAACTAGAAAAGCTGTCGAATTTTTTCACAACTCCCATGGCTGTTCCTAAGAAGAAAACGTCACAATCAAAGCGTGACAAGCGTCGGGCCACCTGGAAACGGAAAGCGGTTCTAGAAGCCCAAAAAGCAATTTCCCTCGGCAAATCCATCCTGACGGGACGGGGCAATTTTGTTTATCCCCCGAATGAAGAGGCAGACGACGAGCCATAACTGATGCTGGGTAAATTCTTCCAGAAACCAGAAGCTGATCAGAGTCAACGGGTGCCCCCTGGCCAACATCTTGCCAGTGGCTTTCCGGTTCTGACCTATGGGCAAACCCCTGAGGTTACAACCACAGAGTGGCAGTTAGAGATTTGGGGTGCTGCGCAGTCTGCAACTTTTTCCTGGTCAGACCTGATGGCGATGCCGCAGCACAACTTCACGGCGGATTTTCACTGTGTCACTCGCTGGTCAAAACTGGATGTGCAGTGGACAGGGGTGAAGGTGACTGATCTCATGAGCCATCTATCGGTCGATCCCAAGGCGCTGTATCTAATGCAGCATAGCTACGGCGACTACACTACCAATATTTCCTTGGTAGACTTTCTGCGTCAGGAGAACTTCTTGGCTCATACGCTGTTTGGTCAACCCTTACCAAAGGAGCACGGTGGGCCGGTTCGGCTGGTCGTTCCTCACCTCTATGCTTGGAAAAGTGCCAAGTGGCTGCGGGGGTTAGAGTTCCTGGAGCAAGAAGACTTGGGTTTCTGGGAACGGAATGGCTATCACCGTCGAGGCGAACCTTGGGGTGAAGAACGTTACAGTGGCAATGGCTGAATCCACGCGTTTACGGTATTGGAATAGTAGAATATATTGCCGACGATGAGGGTCGATCGGTCTCCTAACCGAGGAGTGGTTTGCTTAAGACGTTGGCAAGATTTAAGGAGAGGTGGCAGAGTGGTCGATTGCGTCTGACTTGAAATCAGATGAGCCCTTGCGGGTTCCCAGGGTTCGAATCCCTGCCTCTCCGTCATTTGATCATCCAATAGTGTCCAACACGATCTATATAGATCCTTTCTGGCAAAGGATCTAACTTATTTTAGCGTTCAACCAA
Organism: Neosynechococcus sphagnicola sy1; assembly: GCF_000775285.1. Taxonomy (NCBI): domain Bacteria; kingdom Bacillati; phylum Cyanobacteriota; class Cyanophyceae; order Neosynechococcales; family Neosynechococcaceae; genus Neosynechococcus; species Neosynechococcus sphagnicola. Next base: position 31,284 of record NZ_JJML01000051.1, read on the forward strand.
GTTCCAGATTATCCATTGTCATCCAGGGGCATTTGGGAGGAGAGCTGGGGCTTGAGAAGGATCTGCCCCCAATGCGGATCGGGATGGAGTCCGCAATACTCAAGCATCTGAGAAACATCCTCGCCAGCCTCACCGCCCCCCTGGTGGTGTTCTTTGGTTCCGATGTCACTCCCTCAGCTATCGGCCACAATTTTGAGTTGTTGAATATTCCACAGAGTACCTCCCAAGCCAGAGACCTGCACCCCCTGAACATGATTGCGAACTGCTGCTAAGGTTAGCGGGTTAATGAGATAAATAAACGGTAAGTATTCTTGGGTAATTTTCTGGGTCTTGGCATAGATTGCCTTTCGTTTGGTTTCATCTAACTCCTGTGCCCCCTGGATATACAGTTGACCAATTTCCTGCTCCCAGTCAGTAACGACCCGTCCGACTAGAGGCAATTGACCCGCTTGTGGTTTTTGATTAAAGGTGTGTAACCCTCCCTCGGGTGACCAAATATTGGCTCCATCATTGGGCTCTACCCCCCCCGTAAAGCCGAGGAAATAGCATTCCCATTCCAAAGAATTTGATAACTTATCTACGAGGACATTGAAGTTAATAAAATTTAAATCAACCTGAATACCGATCTTGGCAAGATCTTGTTTGATCTGAGCACAAATAGCTTCAGCGGTTCTACTGCCTGTGTTGGCTAGGAGTGTGAATCGAACTCGGTTGCCTTGAACATCCAATAATTGTCCTTGGTTGCTATAGCGAAAACCAGATTTTTTCAGCAGGTTTTTTGCCTTTTCTAGATCGTAATTGTAAACCCTCAGACCTTGATCAGGAGATAGATAGTAGGGGCTTTGAACCGAGATTGGAGAATTTTGCAACTCTCCCAAACCTCGATAAATATTGTTAATTAAGGTCTGGCGATCAATAGCATAGGCAATGGCCTGTCTAAATGCCAAGGTGTTGAACCAGCGAGATTTAATCGGATCCACCAAGGGTTGGCCATTAGGGCGATGTCCTTGGTTGAGATTAAAGGAAATAAAGGTGGTGCCAGAAGCGGGGCCGCCATTATATATTGTGAACTTGCCCCGCTGTTCCTCACGTTTCAGGAGTGAAAATGTTAAGGGGGAAATATTTAACACATCTAAACTGCCAGAGCGAAACTGTAACAATGCCGTGTCTGTTGACTCCACAATTTGCCATACAAAACGCTCAATATAGGGCAATGGCTGGCCTTGTTCATCGTGACGCCAGTAGTAAGGATTGCGCTTGAAAATCACCCTTTGACTGGTGGTATAACGCTCGATCATGAAGGGACCATTGCAGATAATTTGTTCGGGAGGTGTGTTGGTTCCCCACGCTGACAAGAGCCGGGGCTTCCCATCCGAGTCAACGGTTTCTACCAGGGGACGCAGTACGTGTTCGGGCAAAATCGGCAGCCCGGTGCTGCGCAAAAAGGGTGCAAAGGGTTCCGGCACTGTAAATTCAATCCGCCGCTGATCCAGTTGTTGGACATGCGGTAAAGCGCGGCTGGTACCAATTCGCAGCACATCCCTGGCATCGGTGGGAATTTGGTTGTTGAAGAAGATACTGTTGTAGGTAAACACCACATCTGCTGCCGTCAATGGTTGACCGTCAGACCACTTCAAATGTTCTCGTAGGGTGAAGACAATTTGTTTTTTATCAGCTGAGAATTTCCAAGACTCGGCCAGGGCTGGTTCAATTTCTCCCGTTACCCCATTTTCTGTAATCAATCCCTCATAAATGTAGGTGAAAACGTTGGGAGACTCTTGATTTAGAGGGTAATTAAAGGTCTTGGGATCGCCCAAGGTCGGGGCAACCAACTCAGGTACCTGAGTGGCATTGGTTCTCAACTGATCGGGGTTACAGGCTGACAACCCACTCGCCAGCAATAAGCTAAACCCCACCAGCAGCCAGCGACGCAGCAGAGACACAGCAGCAGAAATCATTCTCCCTTCCTTCCTATTGACGGCGGTTCCCGAGGTCAGCAGCTTGAGTTTTGAGGACTTAACCGTTACAACTGAGTCAAGAGACTCCATTCCCAAGACCGATGCTCCATGGGTTGCTGTAACGAGGTTGCATGAGTACCGCAGTTATAACAGTCACGCAAAGTATCTCTGATTATGCAGAACCCTCAGGTATATTCAATATTATTCAGAGGACTACCTATGCCTAGAAGACTTGCGATCGCCGCTCTTGGCCTGATGCTAGCAGTTGCTCTGCCGGGTCGAGCCTTGGCAGAATCCGTTTTAGAAAAAGTGGCACGTACCGGAGTCCTGACGGCGGGTACCAGCACGGATGCCGTGCCCCTGGCTTACATTGATGACAAGGGCAATTTCGTCGGTTATTCCGTAGACATCCTAGAGATCGTGCGATCGCAACTCGAAAAAGAATTAGGTAAACCGATCAAGCTGGAACTGGTGGGGGTCACGGTTGCCGATCGCATCCCTAAACTTGTCAGCGAGGAACTGGATATTGTCTGTGAAGCCTCCAGTTTTACCTGGGAGCGGGAAAAATATGTTGATTTTTCAGTGGATTATGGCATTACTGGCACCCGGTTACTGGTGAAAAAGGGAAGTCCCCTGAGCACACCCCAGTCCTTAGTGGGCAAGCGCATTGGGGTGATTCCTCAATCAGTCAATGCCCAGGTGATGAAGCTGGTTCAACCCCAAGCAACCTTTGTCCCGGTGAAAGATCGAGCGGAAGGCGCTACGGCTCTTGAGCAAGGCAAACTGGATGCCCTCGCCTCGGATGGCATCTTGCTGGAAGGATTTCGGCTAACGGCGAGTAACCCCGATGCCTTTGCCGTGGTACCCGCAAAACCCTATGCCATTCAAGGGCTTGCCTGTATGTTGCCCGAAAATGATTCCTCCTTCCGGGATCTGGTGAACTATAGCCTGGTGAGCTTCATGCAAGGGGTAGAAACTGGCGACAAGCAATCGACGGCCATTATTGATCGCTGGTTTGGCCCCGAAGGCATAGTGACGCTGAATCGGGAAATGATCGATAATTTCTTTCGATTTGTGGTGGATTCCTACGAGCAAATCCCACTCACCCAGAAATAACATACCCTAGCCTAATGAAAATCTTGGTGCTGAATGCTGGGTCAAGTAGCCACAAAAGTTGTCTCTACGAGTTTGGCGATAGCCTGCCTGAGCAGCCCCTTAAACCACTGTGGGAAGCCCAGGTTGACTGGGCCTCTCAGCCGGGGATGGCTGAGTTAAGGGTCAAAACGGTCGATATCCCTTCCTATGAAACGGTGTTTCCCTCCGTCTCTCGGTTTGAGGATACACTGCGACTTCTGCAAACCATCTGGTCTGGAGAAGTTCCGGTGGTGAGTCAACCCGGTGACATCGACATCGTGGGGCATCGGGTGGTGCATGGTGGGCGAGACTATCAAGAAAGTACCTGGGTGAACCCTGCGGTCAAGGCCGAGATCGCCCAGTTAGCGACCTTGGCTCCAGTCCATAACCCCGTTAACTTGCAGGGCATTGACATCATTGAGCAGTGCTTAGGGACGGTGCCCCAAGTTGCCGTATTTGACACCGCCTTCCACAGCCAAATGCCCATGGCGGCGAAGGTTTATCCCATTCCCTGGCAGTGGTTTGAACAGGGCATTCAACGCTATGGGTTCCACGGCATTAGTCATCAATATGTAGCCACCCGTGCTGCGGAAATTCTCCACCAACCCCTGACGGATTTGCGGCTGATTACCTGCCATTTGGGGAATGGTTGCTCTTTAGCGGCCATTCACCAGGGGCATAGTATCGACACGACAATGGGCTTTACGCCCTTAGAAGGGCTGATGATGGGCTGCCGCTCTGGATCGGTTGATCCGGGGATTTTGCTGCACCTGATCCGCCACCACCATCTCGATGCTCAACAACTAGATACATTATTAAATCAAGAATCGGGTCTGAAGGGGGTGTCTGGTAGCTCTGGGGATATGCGCCAAATTCTCAAGCAGGCGGCGGCGGGGGATGGGCAGGCAAATCTAGCACTAGCGGTTTATATTCATCGCCTGCGATCGCACATCGGATCGATGTTAGCGGCGCTTGGAGGGCTGGATGCCTTGGTGTTCACCGGAGGGGTGGGGGAAAATGCGGCCCCGATTCGGGCGGCGGTTTGTGAAGCCTTTGGCTTTTTAGGCTTGAACTTAGATCTGGCCCAAAATATGCAGTCTCCTTGTGATCAAGATATTGCCACCCTGGATTCACGGGTGCGAGTGCTGGTCATTCATACCCAAGAAGATTGGGCGATCGCCCAAGAATGTTGGCGACTCAGCCAATCCCCTCAGAAGGCCGTAGTAACCACGCACGTCCCATAATGTCCCAGAGACTTAGTCCTCACAGCCGCTTCCACTCCTGAAGGGGAATAAGATAAGCTCAATTTATTATTTCAGTAGTGGGAGGATTTCCCCCTTGAAAATCTCGACAACATCAGGTTTGGTGGGCTTCTTACTGACACTCTCTGCCCTTCATCCCCCAGAAGCAACCGCTGCCCTGAACCAGTCATCAGCACAGCATGCTCCGCCAACGATTGAAGCCCGGTTGACGGCTATTACCGCAGCCCTTCGCAGTCGAGAAACCCAACTTCCGGAAGCACCACAAACTTTGCCCTTCGATCTCAAAGAGGGTTTGAAGTTGGCCTGGGGAAATTGGGGAAATTGGCGTAACGGCAGCTGGCGTAACGGCGGTTGGCGAGACTGGCGCAATGGCTGGCGGGATGGTGGCGGCTTTGTTAACTTCCGCAACTGGTAACCTTGAGCAGGGGAGAAGCATCCTTCTACCCTAGGTAACACTCTCATTGGCCCTCGTCATGATCCCAGAGCAACTCGCGTCCCCCCTCCCTATTCCTGAACATCGACTCGCAGAAATTGATCACTTTGGGCCGATCAGTCTGGTGATTATCCAGGCAACGTCTTTTTGCAATTTGGACTGCGATTACTGCTATTTGCCCGATCGGCAAAGCAAGAAAAACTTGTCACTGGATCTGATTGAACCGATTTTCACTCAACTGTTTACTAGCCGATTTTTAGGTGAAGAGTTTACAATTTGTTGGCATGCTGGGGAGCCGTTAGCGGTACCGATTGAGTTCTACGATGCGGCGCTGTCAAAAATCAACCTCCTGGATCAAAAACTGAATAAACAACGGTATCTAGTTCGGCAATCAATTCAGACTAATGGTACCCTGATTAATCCAGCTTGGTGCGATTTGTTTAAAAAATATCAAGTCAATGTCGGCATCAGTTTAGATGGCCCAGCCTTTATCCACGACGCTCATCGCAAGACCCGCACAGGAATTGGTACCCATGCCAGTGTGATGCGGGGTATTGAACATTTAAGGAACCATGATCTTGATTTTAATATTATTGCTGTCATCACCCAAGAATCCTTAGATTATCCAGATGAAATCTTCAATTTCTTTATGGAGAATGGGATTATAGATGTCGGATTTAATATCGAAGAATTAGAAGGAGTTAATCGTAGTTCTTCTTTGCAAAATCCTGATGCAGAGCGGCGCTTTCGGGCATTTATACAGAGATTTTGGCAACTCGCTGCTGAAGCTCAGGGTGTTTTTAGACTGCGAGAGTTTGAGCGTATTTGCAGCCTTATTTATGCTGGGGATAGAATTCCTAGAAGTGGGCTCTCAAGCCCCTTTGCAATTATCAACATTGATTACCAAGGTAATTTCTCCACCTTTGATCCGGAGCTATTAGCCGTCAAGGTTGAACCCTACGGCAACTTCATTCTTGGAAATATTTTAGAGGATAGTTTTGAGTCTGTTTGCCACACAGAAAAATTCTGGGAAATTTACCAGGATATTGAGGCTGGTGTTCGTCTTTGCCAACAAAAATGTCAATACTATGGTGTCTGTGGCGGTGGTTCAGCCAGCAACAAATATTGGGAACATGGCAGCTTTCGTGTTGCTGAAACCATGGCTTGTCGCTTCTATGAACAGATGGTGACGGATGTGGTTTTGGCCGGGTTAGAATCTTCTTTGGGACTCCATTAATTCCCTCGATAATACATCAAGTAACTAGACAGGTAGAACAAACGGATGATGCTGACTTTCTCTCGCTCAGAAGGGTAGAGATAAGTAAAGGATGTATAGCATTTTTCACTCTTGTGAGGCGTAGTAGCAACAGTGAGTGAACCAATTTTTGAGGTTTTCCAAAGATACTTGAGAAAAAGCGTCTTCAATGGCATTAGCGAGATCGGGATAGCTGCGTGCCCCAATCGTCCGCAAAATATTTTTTAATCTTTGAGAAGCAATTTTCTATCGGTGAAAAGTCTGGAGAATAGGGAGGTAAATAAATCAACTTAGCACCCACGTCCTCAATCAGCTTTCTGATCGTGTCATGGTTGTGTATCGAGTAGTTATCCATAATCACACAAGCTCCTTTCCAAAGTTTCGGAACCAGGTGGCGAGCAATGAAGGCTTCAAAGGTCAAACCATCGGTTGAACCGACGATACTTACGTTAGTGACAACGGTTTTGAGGCTGATTGCACTGATTGTAGAGACTCGTTTACCTCGCTTGCTGGGGCGCTTACCCCGTGCTCTTTTACCTTTAGGGGCACGAGCATGTAACCGGGTGAGGGCTAAATCAA